>DYLI01000086.1:0-3618 GCA_020722165.1 Halothiobacillus neapolitanus
GCGCACCATGCGCGCA
Source organism: Halothiobacillus neapolitanus (assembly GCA_020722165.1). GTDB lineage: Bacteria > Pseudomonadota > Gammaproteobacteria > Halothiobacillales > Halothiobacillaceae > Thiofaba. The sequence goes on from DYLI01000086.1 coordinate 17, forward strand.
TGAAACACAAAACACCTCCCGAACTCCTGTTTATCGCATCTCTGCTTGCCGCCGAGGAAGGCCAGCCGCGCCGTTTTTCTGGCGTGGCCTACTCGGGCGAAGCCATCAAGAATCATTGGGCGTGGGGCGATGTGGTGTTCGACCTCGCAAGCATGAATCTGCCAGAGAAAATGCCCGCCCTGATTGAACACGACCGCAATCAGCGCGCCGGAGTGGTGGACAGCTTCACCGTCGATGCCGAGCGCGGCCTGCTTGTCTCCGGCTATCTGATGGACACCGAGGCCGGGCGCAGCGTCGCGCAAGAGGCTGATGCGGGTTTCCCTTGGCAAATGTCGGTGCATATCGACCCCGCCGCCGTCGAGCAACACACCAAGGCCACGGTGAACGGGCGAGTGTTTGATACCCCAGTGACCGTGTTTGTCGGCGGCTCCATTCGCGAAGTCTCATTCACCCCCACCGGCGCAGACAAAAACACCTCTGCGCAGGTGTTCAACCATCAACCAGCAACATTGACAGGTGACGACATGACGATTGAAGAACTCGTGGCGCAAGTAGCCGCGCTGACCAAAGAAAACACCGCGCTCAAGGCGCAGTTTGCCGCCGTGCAGCTCGCCGGGCGTGTTGAAAAGTTCGCAGCATCTTTTGGTGAAGCGCCAAGCGAAGAAGAAAAAGCCGCGATTGCGGACATGAGCGAGGTGCAATTCAGCCTGTTGCTGAAAAAGCACGACGCGCCCAAGCCCAATTTGCCAGAGCATCTTTTCAGCGAACAGGCCAAACAGGGCGCAGCGCCTGAATCCATGCCGCTGGCCGATTACGTCAAGTCCCAATTCCACGCCTAAGAGGTCACTACCATGGCACTGATTACCGCGACCGAAACCGAATTACCCAGACTGTCTGATTTGCTCAAGTATGAGGTGAATCCGGCGCTATGCCGCGAGAGCGTCACCTTGACCGCCGCCGCTGTGGTGGCTGGTGCGGTCTTGGGTCGCACCACCGCGACCGGCGCATACAAGGCGCACGACCCCATTGCAACCGATGGCTCGGAGGTCGCCCGTGCGGTGGCACTGTTTGATGCCCCGGCCTCCGGCGCGTGCATTGCCCTGCGCCGCTCTGGAGTCGTTGCACTGCAATCGCTGGTGTTCAAAGCCGGCATGACCGCAGCGCAGCAAACCACCGCACTGACCCAGCTCGCTGACGCGGGCATTGTGGCACTGACCGCCGTTTAAGGAGATACCCCGATGCCTATCACCAACCCATTCTCAGCGTTCCAAACCCGTGATATTAACGCGGCTATCAACCTGATTCCGAATCAGTACGGACTGCTCGGTACCAAAAACGTGTTCCCCATCAAGGGCACGACCAAGACCGTGGCAGAAATTGAACTCAAGGACAACACGCTTGCCTTGTTGCCCGTGACGGCACGCGGTGGCCAACCGTCGGTCGGTGCAGCGGGCAAACGCCGATTGAAGGCCATCAGCATCCCGCAAATCGCGCATGAAGACCTAATTCACCCCGAGGATGTGGACGGCGTGCGCGCCTTTGGCGGCAATGCGCAACTCGCCCTGCAAGCCTTGCTTGCCGACCGTATGCAAATGGCGCGCATCAAGCACGACCAGACGCTGGAGTTTATGCGCATGTCCGCACTCAAGGGCGTGCTGGTGGATTCCTCAGGTGCAACCTTGGTGGACACCTTCACCGAGTTTGGCGTGACCAAGAAGACAGTGAACTTCGCCTTGACCACCGCCACGACCAACGTGCTTGCCAAGTGCCTTGAAGTGGCGCGTCACATTGAGGACAACGTGATGGGCGATGTGATGCGCGGCGTGGAAGTGCTGGTTTCACGCCAGTTCTTTGAAGCACTCACCGACCATGCCAAGGTTAAGGAAGCCTTCGCCAACTACCAAGAGGCCAGCACACGCTTAGGTGGCGATTTGCGCAAGGGCTTCACCTTTGGCGGTATTACCTTTATTGAATACAACGGCGCAGTGGCAGGCCGCAAGCTGATTGAAGACGGTATGGGTCACGCCTACCCAAGCGGTACAAACAACACCTTCAACACCTTTGTGGCTCCGGCGGACTTTAACGAGACCGTGGGCAGCCTTGGGCAGTTGTTTTACGCCAAGGTCACGCCCGCCAAAAACGACCGTGGCTACGAGCTGCACACCCAAGCCAACCCATTGCCCTTGTGTATGCGCCCGGGTGCTTTGGTTGAGCTCATTGCCAGCTAAGGCCTGGCTCCCCAATGCGGCTTTCCCCAAGGCCGCATGATGGAGCTTTGCCGCCCCAGCCAGTGGTGGGTTAAAACGCTGGCAGCATGTGCGCGTCGCACCCTCCCGCGCGTGAACGTGCCGCACGGCCAGCGTCAGGCCAACATATTCACTGGAGCGAGCCATGACCCCTCAAGACTTGCGCGACAACTACGGTGCTGATGAGTTTGTCGAATACGACGATGCGCATCTTGCGCGTGCGCTTGATCGTGCGGTCAATACGGTGGCGCGTTATGTTCAAGTTCCGCCCGCCGTAGGCTCACGCGCCGAGGTCGCTCTAAATTCCGTGGTGCTTACCCTGGCACGCGCCTATGCGCATGATGAGCAGGCGCTCTCTGACGAGCACCCTGTGGTGCGTGAAATGCGCGAAGCGCTGGCGTGGCTTGCACGCATTGCCGACGGAAAGCTAAGCCTTCCACCCGAGCCAACTTTGCCCGATGCCCCAGCGATTCCACCCAATGCCTTGTTTACTGGGGTGGCAGTGGTTGCGCCTGCGGCTGTGTTTACCGATACCGCCTTTTCCAAGATGCCGTCATGATTACCATTAGCGTCAATAGCGCCGAGCTGACCACTGCGCTAGATAATCTTGCGCGCAGTGCCGCTGACCCAAGCCCGGCGATGAATGAGATTGGCGCGGCGTTTGTGGCGCGCATTATTGACGGTTTCAGTGATTCCAAAGACCCATGGGGCGCGTCGTGGGCACCGCTGAAACACCGCGTAGGCGAACCTTTACGCGACACCGGAAAGTTGATGAATAGCATCAATTTTAGTGCGGATGCGCAAGGCGTGAGCGTCGGCACGGGCGACCATGAAGGCAAGGTACTCAAGCACCAATTCGGCGGCGTGAATACTGGGCGCATGTTCCGTGGCGCGGTTGTTCCAGCGCGACCATTTATGCCTATTCGCGGCAATCAGGCCGATCTTCCAAGCGATTGGACAGACGAGGCCTTAGAGATTATCGCCAACCATTTACAGGCGGCATTACCATGATGCGCGGACATGCGCCCGCTTGGTTGCGTTTGTACGCGCGCGCAGGATGGTGTCCATGAATGCACTCGCCACCGTGATTGACACCGATATTTCCAGACTGCGCTCCGCCATGCCGACGCTGGCAGAAATTGCGCCGCATGCCGGGCAAATGGACGCAGCGGAAAGCGGGCGGGTCATTGTCAAAGCGCCCTCCGTGTATCTTGCCATTGCCAACGTCAAGACCGACAAGCCACTTGGTGACGGTCGAGTGCGTGTTAAGGTACGCATGGCAGCGTTTGTGCTGGCGCGCGACCTGAGCAGCCGCGATGCGCGCGCCATGAATGCGCTGGATGTGGTTGAAGCGGT
>DYLI01000086.1:3718-7031 GCA_020722165.1 Halothiobacillus neapolitanus
GACTATGAGCAAGTCGCCAGTGCGCCGGTGGTCATCACGCCATGAACCTGCGCGACTTAAACCAGATCAGTGAAGGCGACCGCCGTAGCGGCGGAAGCTACCGCCTTGGCACGGTGACGGCCTTTGATGCAGACGCTTGCCGCGTGCGCGTCAAGCTTGATGACGGTCTTGAAACGGCATGGCTCCCGTGGGCAACGTGGGCGGCGGGTTCTTTGAGAGTATGGAGTCCGCCCGAGATCGGCGAGCAAGTGCAGGTGCAGTCTCCTTCGGGCGATATGCACATGGCAGTCGCCTGCCCGTCCATGTTCTGCAATGCTTTTTCGGCACCATCAAACAACCCTAAGCACACCTTGCTTGCCTGGGATGATGGCGGCTATCTGCGCTACGAGCGCGACACGCATAAAATGTTTATTGGCGCGCCGTGCAGCGTGCATATCGACGGTTTTTTGGTGGTATCGGGGGATGTCACCGCAGGAGGCGGCTCAGTAAGTCTGCTCAAGCATGTTCACGGTGGTGTTCAACCAGGCGGCGCACTGACAGGCACAGGCCAAATCGGGAATGCTCCACTATGCTAGTGCTCGATTTATCCCGCCTGCCTGCGCCGCTGGCACTCGAAACACTCGATTATGAGGCGGTTCTTGCCGCCTTGGTGTCTGATTTTACGTCGCGCTGGCCTGAGTTTACGGCAGCGCTCGAATCCGAACCCGTCATCAAGCTGCTTGAAATCGCCGCATGGCGAGAAACACTGCTGCGCGCTCGGGTTAATGATGCTTATAAAAACGGCACGCTGGCCTTTGCCGTGGGGGCAGACCTTGACCATATCGGCGCGTTTCATGGTGTCGCACGCAAAACTGATGACCAAGACACCGATTATCGCGCACGCATTCAGCAAGCCTACTGGCGTTTAGCTGCTTCGGGCCCCGCGTCGGCCTTCGTGGCACATGCGCTTGAAGCCTCGCCAGATTGCCACGATGCACGCGCATGGAGCGATGGGCTGGGGCGTGCCGCCTGCGCAGTGCTGGCAAAATCATCCCAACAGGAAAGCGCGCTGGATGATGCGGCGCTGGAGATAGCGCGCGCGCTCACGAATTACGCTTTTCCAAGCGCGCCCGCGCCTGCTAGTGGCTATGTTTATGCTCAATCCGCCATGCTGGACGCGCCGATGCAAGCTGTGCGCCTGCGCCTGCTGTCGGATGATGTTCTGCCCTTGGGTATGGAGCTGTCTGTGCGCCCGGCTGAAATTGTGCCGTATGCGATTACCGCGCGCCTTATTTTGCTGCCAGGTCCCGACGCAAACACGGTGCGCAATGAAGCCGCTGCCCGATTAGATGAGTACCTCGCCCGCATTGCGCGCCTCGGATATGACGCACCGCGCGCCGGGTTGCACGCCGCCTTGTTTGCGCCTGGCGTGATGAATGTCGCGCTCGATGCGCCTGCCAGCGATGTTGTATGCACGCCTGGTCAAATCGCCGTGCCAACCAGCATATCGATCACGATTGAAGAGGTGCGCGATGTCTGACGTATCGCTGTTACCACGTAACGCAAGCCCATTCGAGCGCGCGCTTGAGCAGGGCATGGCGCAGCGCATCGAACAGCTTGATGCGGAAGCGCCCGCACGCTTTCACCGTCCTGCCACCTTGCCCGAAGCCCACCTGCCATTTTTGGCATGGGAAGTTGACGTGCCGCTGTGGCTGAATTTCAGCGAAGCCGAACGCCGCGCACTGATTGCCCAATCGCCCGATTTGCACCGCTTGGCGGGCACGCTGACCGGTGCGCGCCGCCTTGCATCATGGGCGGGCGGCACGGTGGTGCGCGCAGTGACCCGCCGTAATCGTGCCTTCGCCGGGGCAACACTCAGCGCCGCCGAGCGTGAGGCATGGCTGCAACGCTTGCCCGAACTGCGTATCTACACCTTCCGCCAACGTGGACAAGCCCATGCTACGGCACACCTGCTTGGGCGCGTACACCCTGCCCGACGCTTTGCTGTACCCAGCACCGCCCGCGCGCGCTTTGCCGAACGCGCCACATGGGTGCGCAATAGCATTGAAACGGACTTGACGGTGTGGACGCTCGAATCCAACGCCCAACAGACCCGCGCCACCACGACGCGCCGTGTGGCTGCACCCGGTACAGCCCGCGAAGGCTGGCGCTTTGCCGGGCGCGTCCTGCGCACGTCGAGCGCCGCCTCACGCCTGTACACCCTAAGCGAAACGTCCAACATCCAAAGCGAAGCCTGGTCACTCTCTGCGCGCATGTTACCCGTGCCGGACAATTTAAACCCGGTGACGGTCGGCATGGATGACGTGGCACAGCCCGGAATCGGCAACGCGCAACGCTACAGTTGCAGCATCCTGCGTGGGCAACAGCTTACGCCAAGCACCGCGCGCGACCGCCTTTATCGTCGCGCACGCCTTGCAGACTCAAGCATTCCGCCCGCTGCGCGCGGTCGCGGGGCGTACATGACACGTGGACGTTTAAGCCCGCCCGCATGGCGTGCCGAACTCAAAACCGAAATACGCGGCACGGCACGCGGCGCATGGCGCTATCTGAGTGGCGCACTTCCGCGCCACGATGCACAGCGCCTTGACACGGTTAAAAGCGCCATCGAGTGGGGCAGACCTGCCGCCGCAGAGTGGCGTATCGACACGCACACCCGCGCTCAAGCACGCGCAGGAATTCAATACACCGCCGGTCCATTGCGCGCCGGTCAAACCGTTAATGTGAGGTAATTCATGAAGCAGGTTATTTTCCGCGACAACCAAGAGCTGCAAGCCGCAGACTTCAACAACATGCAGCTGAACGCAGGTGCAGCGTTGACCATGGCGCTCTACGATGCCATTTCGCCCGGACGCCATTACGCGGGCGGCGATGTCGTGGCAAGCAGCGCGACCGAGCTCACTGTCGCCGCGATACGCCTCTATCAGGACGGCGCGCAGTTTTTGAGCGAAGCCACCACCACGCTGAACCTGTTCGCGCATCTTCCGCTGGTCACTCAGCGCGTGGTCACCGTGGCCGTGTGGGGGCAGACGGTTGAGACGCTGGTTGAACCGCGTGACTTTTTGATCGACCCCGCCGGGGACGCAACCGAACCGCGTGCTGTGGCGATGCAGTCACTCATGCAGGCCGTGATCGAGCTGGTACCTGGTGCAGAATCTGCCGACCCGCAAGCCCCGGCGATTATGCCCGGCGTGCTCGCCTTGGCCGACGTGTTGCTCTCGCCCACGGGGGTGGTGAGTATCAGTATGCGCACCGGAAATCGCCTGCCTTCGGCCTTGGCTAACGCGCAGGACATCGGCAAACTCAATCTTTGGAA
>DYLI01000260.1 GCA_020722165.1 Halothiobacillus neapolitanus
GCGCCCGTTCGCTTGGGCTGACCACTTCCCTCGACACCAACTATGATCCCTCCGAGCAATGGATTGGCTTCGATGATTTGCTCGCGGTGACGAATGTTTTCCTACCCAACGAAGCGGAGGCGAAGTCGCTGACAGGCGCAGAAAATGTCGAAGAAGCAGCGAACAGGCTTAGGCTTGCCCTGAGCGGTGTCGAAGGGTCAAAGGTGGAAACGGTGGCGATTAAACTGGGGGCGCAGGGAGCGCTTGGGATGAGTCAATCTCAAAGTGTCCGAGTCGCTTCCATCCCCGTAAATGTGGTGGACACTGTTGGGGCGGGCGATAGTTTTGATGCGGGTTTTATTTTTGGATATTTGCAGGGCTGGTCATTGGAAAGGTCACTGAAATTAGGAACGATATGCGGCGCGCTTTCTACGCAAAAGGCTGGCGGCACAGCGGCGCAACCGACCTTGATGGAGGCATTGAAGTATGTTGATTAAACCAAGAAGCAAGTTGTTGATGATTGGCGACTCGATCACTGATTGCGGGCGCGCCTACCCTGTTGGTGAAGCGGCCAATGATGGGCTGGGCAACGGCTATGTGAGTCTGGTCAATGCTTTGTTGAGCGCCACCTATCCCGCGCATAATATACAGGTGATAAATATGGGCATAGGCGGCAATACCGTGCTTGATCTTGCAGCGCGCTGGGAGAGTGATGTGCTGGCTCTGCGCCCCGACTGGCTTTCAGTGATGATTGGGATTAACGATGTCTGGCGGCAGTTTGATACGCCGCGCCAAACCGAACTGCATGTGCCGCTGGATGTGTACGCCAGCACGCTCGAAGAGTTGACCGAGAAGACTCGTCCGCTGGTGCAGGGCTTGGTGATGTTGTCGCCGTATTTCATCGAGCCAGACAAAGCCGAGCCGATGCGCGCCATGATGGATACTTATGGAGCAGCAATGCGGCAGATCGCGCAACGTCAACGGGCGATTTTTGTAGATACGCAAGCGGCGCTGGATCTGCTGATGAAGGATATTCACCCAATGAATCTGGCTTCGGATCGCGTCCATCCGAATCAGGTGGGACATGCTGCGCTGGCGCGTGCGTTCTTAAACGCAGTGGAGTAT
>DYLI01000261.1 GCA_020722165.1 Halothiobacillus neapolitanus
GGCGCGCCCGTAATCGGATCAATAAACATACCCGGACGCTTTTCATCCAGATGCGAGCCGGTGAATGGGCGTTCAGTACCCTGTTCAAACGCAATCTTTTGCTGCTCCGGGGTCAAAAGCTGAAAACCCAGCCACTTCCAAAAACGCTCTTTCTCACCGTTATAGCCGGTGTAACGTGAAACTTCCTTACCCTTTTCAAATAACACAATGGTTGGCGTGGCAAACAGCGCTTTTTCCAGTGTCCAATCCTTGGGCGGATTGGGGTTGAAAGTCGCCACAATCGGCGTGGCAGCCTTCCAGCCATCCAGCACCTCGGCGTGGAATTTTTTGCAGAACGGGCAATCCTCGGCCTCGAACACGATCAACTGGCGCTCGAAATTCAGCTTGGCCACATCCAGAGGCGGAGCCACCGCTTTAGCTGCCTCGCCCGGATAAGCCACCCCCGTACCGCCCAGGCCACAATAGCCATTCGGATTCTTTTTCAGGTAATCCTGATGGTAATCCTCGGCGCTGTTGTAGTTGCGCAGCATGGCAATTTCGGTGGTAATCGTGCCGCGTCCGGCTTTGGTTAAAGCCTGCTGGTAGGCATCACGTGTTTCAAGCGCCACCGCCTTTTGCGCTTCGTCGGCGTAATAAATCACGCTGCGGTAATTGGTGCCGCGATCATTGCCCTGACGGTCGCCCTGCGTTGGATCATGACTTTCCCAAAACTTAATCAGCACGGTCTTCAACGCCACTTTTTGCGGATCAAACGTGACCTTAATGACCTCTGCATGATTGCGCTGCTTGGCACGCCCGGCCTGAATATCCTTTTCCAGCCCCAGCACCTCATAATATCCCGCCTTGGCCGCGTCGCCCCCGGCATAGCCGGACTCAACATCCAGCACGCCAGGAATCTCGGACATACGCTTTTCTGCGCCCCAAAAACAACCCATGCCGAGCACAATTGACTCGGACTGTGCTGCATTCACCATCATTGGCGTGACCATCATGAGCCCTCCCATAAAAACCGCTGCTATTCGCTGCAAAATCCTCATCACACACCACCTGTTTTATCGTTGAACACACACAAAGACAACCTCAACAAACTCATGGTTCAA
>DYLI01000262.1 GCA_020722165.1 Halothiobacillus neapolitanus
CGCGCTATAACAACACCATTTGCGCCGCGTGAACCTTTTTTTCCTGCACTTTGGGCAGCCCGACCAGTAATTTCATCTGCGCAAACTGTTTTTCGCTGATTTGCAGGCAACGCACCGAGCCATCGGGCGGAAGGTTGGACGAAAGACGCTTGATATGGGTTTGCGTGTCGTCAAAGCCGTTGGTGATGCGCCCGTACACCGACCATTGCAGCATGTCGTAGCCATCCTGAATCAGAAAACGGCGAAACAGGGTGTAGGCCTTTTTATCTGCCTTGGTCAGCGTGGGTAGGTCAAAAAATACCATGAGGCGCATAAATCGACGGGTCTCCATGCTCATGGTGGCTAATCGTCTTCGTTGGTCTGCCGCAACGCCAGTGCGGGCATGTGCAAGTGGGTGGCGTCGTCATCCAGCCGTTGCACTAGGCTGATGACCATCGCCTCGGTTGCGGCAAGCAGCGTGCTGTGTCCGCTGAGACCCTCCGGCTGGAACATGGCGACATCCTGATGCAGCACGCTGACTAGATGTGCCTTATCTTCGCGGGTTAGGTCACGATCTTCACCATGCAGCGGCCATTGCCCCAATACATGCGCATCCAGGATGGGGCGAAACGGCTCGATTAAATCATCGGCCAGATTAAAGGCGTTTTGTTCGCTGCAATGGTGCAAACCAAAGGCGGTGATAAAGCCATAGGCCACCAGTGTGCGCGCCAGCGCGGAGCGAATCACGCTGTAGCCGTAATTCAACGCGGCGTTGTGCAGGCGCTCTTGCGCCCGGCTGAACCCCAGGCCGAACAGGGCGCGAAAATAGGCTTGCGCCGCATGTGCTTCATGATGCCCGCTGTCGCCGGATTTGACCTCGCTGGCCATCTGGCGCAGCAGGCTGGCGGCATCCAGCCCATAGCGCTCCAGCACGTCGGCCTGGTTGTTAATCTTGCGTCGCACAATGCCTTGCCAGAGCCGTTTTTTGCGCGGCTGACTCATATCGAGTTGTTTGCGCATGACCTGCAAGGCGCGACTGTGCGGCAGATGCGGCAACAGCACGCCATTGGGCGTGTGGGTTTCGTCCACCGTGATGACGGCAATCTGGCGGGCGGCGCAGG
>DYLI01000087.1 GCA_020722165.1 Halothiobacillus neapolitanus
CTGGAGCCGTATTTGATGCAGCAGGGTTTTTTAATGCGCACCCCGCGCGGGCGCATGGCGACGCCTCTGGCATATCGGCATTTCGGGCTGAAGCCGCCGAAACGCACCGAGGCTGCACAAGCCGAATTGCTGGATTTTAATGCCGATGAGTGAATTTTCGTGGCCGGTGCGCGTCTACTACGAGGACACCGACGCGGGCGGGGTGGTTTTTTATGCCAATTACCTCAAGTTTTTTGAACGGGCGCGCACTGAATTGTTGCGAAAGCACAATATAAATCAGCAAGAACTGCTTGAAACGACAGGTCTTGTATTCGTGGTACGCCGCGTGCATGTAGAATACCGTTCGTCAGCACGTCTGGATGATGTGCTCGAAATTACCGCACACCCTCGTTTAGATGGTCGAGCACGCTTGATTTTCGAGCAAGAGGCTCACCGCACGGCTGATAACAAACTTTTATGTCGCGCTGAAACTGAAATTATTTGTGTGACTGCCGATAGCTTTCGTCCTCGGCCTTTGCCGCCCGTTATTTTGGAGATTGTATCCTCGTGAATCCGGCTTCTACTCTGCCTAACACCGCGCCCAATATGTCGATTTTGGGTCTGATTTCCGATGCCAGCCTGCTGGTGCAGGGCGTGATGCTACTGCTTTTGATTGCCTCCATCGTGTCGTGGATGATTATTTTCAACAAGGCGGCGCAAGTGAAGCGTGCCCGTGCGGAGGCTGATGCGTTTGAAGTGCGTTTTTGGTCGGGCGTGAATCTGTCCGAGTTTTACAGCCAGCTGACGCATGAGGAGAAGCCGCGCGTGGGCATGGCCTCGTTGTTTGAGGCGGGGTTTCGTGAGTTTGCGCGTTTACGTCGTCAGGATGCGCAGCACGATCCGGCGATGTTGTTGGAAGGTGCGCAGCGTGGAATGCGCGTGGCCTTGACCCGCGAAATGGATCGCCTCGAAGACCATCTGCCCGTACTGGCGACCATTGGCTCGATCAGCCCATATGTCGGCCTGTTTGGTACGGTGTGGGGCATCATGGGGTCGTTTATGGGGCTGGCGAATGCGGGTAACACCACCTTGCAAGCCGTTGCACCCGGTATTGCCGAGGCGTTGGTGGCGACGGCCATGGGCTTGTTCGCCGCCATTCCGGCGGTGGTGGCGTATAACCGCTACACCACGGATGTGGATCGCTTGTTTAACCGTTTGGATGGTTTCCAGGAAGAATTTTTGAATCTTCTGCATCGTCAAGGCGCAGCGCGCCAGACCCCGGTGGCCTGAGATGGCGGCAATGGCTAAAGGTCGTGGTCGCCCGGGTCGTCGGCGCGCGGTGGCAGAAATCAACGTCGTGCCTTACATCGACGTGATGTTGGTGTTGCTGATTATTTTTATGGTGACCGCGCCGATGTTGCAGCAGGGGATTGAGGTGGATACACCGAAAACCGCTTCGGAAACGCTTTCGAGCAAGAAAGAACCGCCCGTGGTGGTGAGTGTGGATAAGGACGGTTTGTTCTACCTTAATGTGGCCGAAAATCCGAATGTTGCATTAACCCCTGACGTTATTCAGGCGCGGGTTGAGGCCTATCGTAAGCTGCATCCTGATGTGCCGGTGTTGGTGAAGGGCGATCAGGCCGTGCCGTATGCCAAGGTTATTGAAGCCATGGCGATGGTGAAAGTCGCGGGCGTGGACAAAGTGGGTCTGGTGACCATATCGCCTGCGCCCCCCAACGCGAGCGGAAAATAAGTCATGTTCGCTGCGATGAAGCGGATGCCGCGTTCACTGCTGATTTCGATCGTGCTGCATCTAGTGTTGCTGGCGGTGATACTTGTGTCATTCAAATGGCATCAGCCGGAAGAGCAGGAGCCTGCATCTTCTGGTGAGCCCGAGCCAATACAGGCCGTGATGGTTGATGCGGCGACGATTGAGTCCGAAATGGACAAAATCAAGCAAGCCGAAGAAAAACGCGAAAAGGCCGAGCAGCAACGTGAAGCGGCTTTGGAGCGGAAACAGGCCGAAGCCAAGCGTAAGGCTAATGAAGCCGAGCAGCGCCAAAAAGATGCACAAGCACGCGCAGACGCGGCGGAAAAACAGGCGGAAGCCAAGACGGCGGCCGCAGAGCGCAAAGCCGCTGAGGCCGAGCGTCAAGCCGAAGCTCAGGCGAAAGCAGCCGAGGAAAAAGCGCAAGCAGCTAAACAGGCGGCCAAGGAAGTCGAGCAGAAAGCGCAGGAGCAGGCCGAAATTGCCCTGAAAAAGCAGCAAGAATCAGACAAAAAGCTAGCTGCTGAAGCTGCGGCAAAAGCCAAAGCAGATGCCGAACAAGCTGCGAAGTCGGCCGAAGCCAAAAAAGCAGCTGAAGCGAAAGCTAAGGCCGATGCGGAAGCCAAGGAAAAACAGGCGGCTGACAGCGCAACGAAAGCTAAATTATCCGCTGAGGCTAAAGCCAAGGCTGATGCAGAGGAAAAGGCGGCACAAGCCAAAAAAGCCGAAACGGAAGCTAAAGAAAAAGCTAAAGCGGATGCCCTGTCCAAGGCCAAAGCCGCTGAGGATGCCAAACTCAAAGCCGAAGCGGATGCGGCCGCCAAAACCAAAGCCGATGCGAAGGCTAAGGCGGATGCTGACGCGGCGCAGAAAGCCAAATTGGCACAAGAGGCGGCGGCCAAGCAGAAGGCTGAAGCCGAACAACGGCGTAAGGCCGAATTGGCAGCGTCGTTGGCGATAGAGGAGAACGCAAACGCCAAGGTGGCGAGCGACAAGCGTTTAAGTGGCTTGCGCGATCAATATATTGCCTCCATTCGCACCAAGGTAGAGCGCAACTGGTTGCAGCCGCCAAGCATGCAGTCGAGCATGAGTTGTGAAGTCCATGTCACGCAGATGCCTGGCGGCATGGTGATGGATGTGCGCGCTGAAAAATGCACCGGAGATGACTTATTTAAGCGTTCGGTCATCGCGGCGGTGGAAAAGGCCAGCCCTTTACCCCCGCCACCCGACCCCGCATTGTTCGAACGTGACCTTGTTTTTATTTTTAAACCCACGCTTTAACCTGAACTATTGAGGCCGCAGCTATGCCCCGTTTACTCATCGCTCTGTTGTTAATGCTCGCCGCCCTTCCGGCACGCGCTGTGTTGCAAATCGACATTACCCAAGGCACGGACGGCACGTTGCCGATTGCGGTGGTGCCCTTTGGCGGCAGTGCGCCGGAGGATATTGCGCAGATCGTAAGTAGCGATTTGGCGCGCAGTGGTCAGTTCAATACCCTGGCACCGAACGCCATGCCGGAACGCCCGATGGATCCGCAACAGGTGAATCTGGACGCGTGGCGCGCGGTGAAGCGCGATTATCTGGTCGTGGGCAGTGTGCGACCAGACGCAGGCAACTTCGCGCTGGAGTTTTATGTGCTGGATGTTATCAATGGCAAGCAGCTCACTGCCATGAGTGTGACTGCGTCCAAGTCGGACTTGCGCATGGGCGCGCACCGGGTGGCGGATATTGTGTATGAAGCGATTACCGGGGTGAAAGGCGCTTTTGCTACGCGTATTGCCTATATCACCGAAACAGGTCAGCCGCCGGTGCGACGCTATAGCCTGGAAGTGGCCGATAGTGACGGTTACAACCCGCAAAGTATCCTTGAATCCAAAGAGCCCGTCATGTCGCCTGCATGGTCGAAAGATGGGCGCAAGTTGGCTTATGTTTCGTTTGAAAGCCGCCGTTCAAGCATTTATGTGCAGGATGTGTTCAGCGGTCGGCGTGAGCTGGTGTCATCTTTCCCTTCGATTAACGGCTCGCCAAGCTGGTCACCCGATGGCCGCAAGCTGGCATTGACGCTTTCCAAGGATGGCAATGCGGAAATTTATGTATTGGACTTGGCGACGCGCCAGACCACGCGCCTGACCAATAGCGCGGCGATTGATACCGAAGCCAGTTGGTTGCCGGATGGCAGTGGCATCGTGTTCACTTCAGATCGCGGCGGGCGTCCTCAGACCTATCAAGTAGGCGTGGGCGGCGGCGCACCCAAGCGTTTGACGTTTGATGGTGGCTACAATGCGCGTCCTAGCGTATCGCCGGATGGTCAATTTTTAGCCACAGTGCAGTCCTGTGGCGGCGGCTTTTGTATTGCAGTGCTTGACTTGAAAACGGGCGCGTCGCGCACGGTGTCGAAAGGCTCGCAGGATGAAGCGCCAAGTTATGCACCGAACAGCGCCATGTTGTTGTATGCCTCGGGCGGCGGTGTACTGCGCGTGGCGTCGGTGTTGGGGCAGGCCAATACCACGTTGAGCCTGCAAAAAGGCAAGGTACGTGATCCGGCATGGGGGCCGTTCCGTCAATGAAGCAGCAGAATTTAATGCCTAAGCACTCAGGTTTAACCCCCAGGATGCTGGCTCAAGCCGTGGCGGCGACCTTGCTGCTGGCTGCGGGTTTGCCTGCCTTGGCCGAGCCGGTTGCAGTTGCCACGCCCACACAAAATGTCATGAGCGAAATCATGAATCGCCAGCAACAGATGCAGGTCGAGTTGAGCGAACTTCGTGATTTGGTGGAGCGGCAGGGCCATGAGCTGGAAATGCTCAAACGCGCGCAAAAAGAAACGTATATGGATACCGATCAGCGTATTCGTGCTCTGGATGCCGCGATGCGTCCGGCGGCAGGGGCTACACCCGTGTCGCTGCCAGCTCCCGTTGCGCCGGCAACTCCGGCAACGCAGCCTGCTATCGTCGCGCAGTCTGCCTTTGCGGATGACCAAGCAAAATACGACCAAGGCTTGAAATTGCTCAGAGAAGGGCAGTATCAGCCCGCAGTGAAAATGTTTGACCAAGTGATTAAGGCCAGCCCGCCAAGCGCCAACCGCCCCAATGCACTGTATTGGACGGGTGAGGCTTATGTCGTGCTAGGGGATTTGAAGTCGGCTCTGAATGCGTTTGAACAGGTGGTGCAGGATAGTCCCGCGCACCAAAAGGCGGCGGATGCGCAGCTAAAAATCGGTTACATTTACTACGATCAAAAAAATTATGCGCGCGCACGCGAGATTTTGAATAAAGTTAAAACACAATTCCCCGGCACGCAGGCAGCGACCTTGGCTGAGCAGCGCTTGAAACGTATGCAGAGTGAAGGTGTGTAATCGCTGATGAGTGAATTGGAACGTAACGATGCGAATGTGCGCATTACAGAAATTTTTTATTCCCTGCAAGGCGAATCCACGCGCGTAGGGTTGCCAACGGTTTTTGTGCGACTAACCGGCTGCCCGCTGCGTTGCGTCTATTGCGATAGTGCGTATGCGTTTACTGGTGGCGAGAAGTGGAGCATTAACGCCATTCTGGCGGAAGTGGCCAAACATCAAACCAAATGGGTGTGCGTTACGGGCGGGGAGCCGTTGGCGCAAAAAAGCTGCCTGCCACTTTTGACGGCGCTGTGCGATGCGGGTTACGACGTGAGTCTGGAAACCAGCGGTGCCTTGGACATCGCGCCGGTCGATTTGCGCGTCAGTCGCATTATGGACATCAAAACCCCCGCATCCGGCGAAGTGCAACGCAATCGTTATGCAAATATCGAGTTATTGCGACCCACGGATGAAGTGAAGTTCGTGATTAGTGATCGAGATGATTATCTATGGTCAGCGGACTGCGTGCGTCAATATGATCTGACGCAGCGTTGTCCGGTGCTGTTTTCCTCCGTGTTTCATCAGCTTGCGCCGCGCGATTTGGCCGAATGGGTACTGGGAGATCATCTTGCGGTGCGCTTTCAGTTGCAGATGCACAAAATGCTGTGGGATGAGGCGCAAGGAAGATGAGTGCTGAGGAGTTAAAACAAGCTCCACGCGCAGTTGTGCTTGTTTCAGGAGGATTGGATTCGGCAACGGTGCTGGCGATCGCGCGCAGTCAAGGCTTTGAGTGTTACGCGCTCAGCGTTGATTACGGCCAGAGGCACAAGGCAGAGCTTGAGGCCGCAAAACGGGTTGCCGCCATGCTGGGTGCTCACTCGCACCGGCAGGTGCACGTCGATTTGGGATCGATGGGCGGATCGGCACTGACGGACGCTGGGATCGCTGTGCCGGAAAATATCGAGCCAGGGATTCCTGTCACCTATGTTCCGGCACGCAATACCATTATGTTGTCGATTGCTCTCGGTTGGGCTGAGGTGCTCGGTGCGCGAGATATATTTCTCGGCGTGAATGCGGTCGATTACTCGGGCTATCCCGACTGTCGGCCTGAATTCATTACTGCGTTTGAAACACTTGCAAATCTGGCGACCAAAGCCGGCGTGCAAGGGCGCGGTTTTACGATTCACGCGCCCTTACTGCGTATGAGCAAGGCAGAGATTGTGATGTGCGGTCAGGAACTGGGCGTTGACTACGCACAGACCGTGAGTTGCTATCAGGCGGATGATGAAGGACGCGCGTGTGGGCGCTGTGATGCGTGTCGTCTACGTTCAACGGGGTTCAATGAGGCGGCGCTGCCTGACCCAACACGCTACGCAAATGCCTAGGCGTAAAAAATATTGCGCTAGAAAGCTTTGCGTGTAAAATATCGGCCTTCGTTTGGGTCGTTAGCTCAGCTGGTAGAGCAGTTGACTCTTAATCAATTGGTCGTAGGTTCGAACCCTACACGACCCACCAAGAAATTA
This sequence comes from Halothiobacillus neapolitanus, assembly GCA_020722165.1. Taxonomy (GTDB): domain Bacteria; phylum Pseudomonadota; class Gammaproteobacteria; order Halothiobacillales; family Halothiobacillaceae; genus Thiofaba. Next base: position 6,602 of record DYLI01000087.1, read on the forward strand.
GTTCTAAAATCTGGTTGACAAAGATTGAATCAGATATAGAATGCGCAACCTCAAATATTGCATCAAAACAATGTTTGAAAGTTTGGGTCGTTAGCTCAGTTGGTAGAGCAGTTGGCTTTTAACCAATTTGTCGCAGGTTCGAGCCCCGCACGACCCACCAAGGTTTCAAAATTGATGATTGATATAAGTTAATTCATCAATATAATGCGCCTCCTCGTTGTGAACAAAGATTAAGTTACTTAGATTTAAATAACTTAATCGCCTGAATCGAAAGAAA
>DYLI01000263.1 GCA_020722165.1 Halothiobacillus neapolitanus
TCAATTGTGTCGAAGCGCTCTTGGTGTGTACCAGCAAGCACAAGACCTTGAGCGCGCTGACGCGCTTGTTGCGTTTGCCGCACGCCGACGAATTCGCCCTCGCCGACTTTTTCCGCGCCAGTCCCTGGGAGAGTGCGCCGATCCAGAAAGCCGTGACCTTATTTCTGTTGCGCGCCGTCTGCACGATTCAGCAGCAGACGGGGTGGCGCTTGCTCTTTATGCGCATCGACGATGCCCTGTGTCCGAAGGATGTCGCGACCACCGCCCTCGAAGCGGTCACGTTTCACTACGATCATTGCGCGCCCCGTCGTCAAAAAGGCAAATTCACCAACGGTTCGCGCTACGTGACTCTGGGGCTGCAATTCGGTCCGGCGCAATTCGTTTTGGCGTGGCGGCTCTATTTGCCGCGCAAACTCGTCAAGCCACTCAATCGCACGCGCACGGCCGAAACGAAATTGACTTTTCACAAACTCACCACGCTGGTCGAACAAATGCTGGACGAAATTGCTCCCCACTTACCCAAGGGCAGTCGCGTCTATGTGTTGTTCGATGCGTGGTACGACAATCAGCATTTGCAAAAGAAAATTCGCGCGCACGGTTGGCATTGGATTTGTGCCACGCGTTCCAATCGCAATGTGTCCGACCGTCCGCTCTGCCACTGGTGGTCCCATCTCGACCATCAGCGCATCACGCGCGTCGTGGTGCGGTCAGCCACCCGCAGACACACTTATTCTACCCGACATCTCGTCGGTCGCCTGCGGCACTACCCCGATCCGGTGGTAGCGATCATTTCCAAACGAAAAAAGCGGGATACCTCTCCTGCGTACTTCTTGTGTTCCGACACGACCCTGAGTGTCCAAACCATCTTGAAGTACTATGGCTACCGCTGGCAAGCGGAAGTGGACAATTGGTTTTTGAAGGAACGCTTTGGGCTCGCCGATTATCGCGTTCAATCGCTCGAAGCGATTTTGCGTTGGCACACCTTGGTCTTTGCGGCGTATGCGTTTGTGCAATACCAACGCATCACGCCCTTGCTCAAGGATGCCAAGGCGCAACTTCAACCAACCAGCGAAGTACTCCGCGACCATCAGCGCG
>DYLI01000088.1:0-4001 GCA_020722165.1 Halothiobacillus neapolitanus
TTCTTGTCCGGCATGGTGAAAATCACATTGGTATGGTCAAACTCAACCATTTTGCCCAGATACATATAAGCCGTGTAATCAGACACACGCGCAGCCTGCTGCATGTTGTGGGTCACGATCACTACGGTGAACTCTGACTTGAGTTCATGAATCAGCTCTTCAATTTTTAGGGTAGAGAGCGGGTCAAGCGCCGAAGTTGGCTCGTCGAAGAGCATCACATCGGGCTTAACCGCGATACTACGAGCAATGCACAGACGCTGCTGCTGGCCACCGGACAAGGCCGTACCCGCCTGCTTGAGCTTGTCTTTCACCTCGTTCCAAATGGCACCTTTAGTCAGCGCCCATTCGACGCGCTCATCCAAATCAGCCTTGGAAAGGTTTTCATACAACTTCACGCCGAAGGCAATGTTGTCATATATCGACATGGGAAAGGGCGTTGGCTTCTGGAAAACCATGCCAATCTTGGCTCGCACCTGGTTAAGGTCAACTTCCTTACCCAGAAGATTCAGGCCGTCCATAACAATCTCACCCTCGGCACGCTGACCAGGATAAAGACTGTAGATACGGTTAATTGTGCGCAACAAGGTTGATTTACCACAACCCGATGGGCCGATCATGGCAGTGACCTGACGCTCAGGAAAATTCACATTAATGTTGTGCAGTCCTTGAAACTTACCGTAGAAGAAATTCAAGTCCTTCACGATTAGTTTGCCATTTTCGACATGACGAATGCCGTCAACCTTATTGGACATCGTGGCATTGATTTTGGTGTTGCCAACTGCAGCTGCCATATTGAAGCTTACTTTTCCCGACTGGGGCGTAGCCATTGTACTCATATTCAAATTCTCCGTAGTCATTTGGTTAAGCCTTGCCGCTACTGCGCATCAAAACGCGTGTAAGTATGTTCATACCCAAAACCAGAGTTGTAATTAACAAGGCCGCGGCCCATGCCAGCTCACGCCAGTCGTCATACGGGCTCATGGCAAACTGGAAAATGACCACAGGCAGGTTAGCCATGGAGTCGTTCATATTGGTTGACCAGAACTGGTTGTTCAGCGCGGTGAAGAGCAGTGGTGCTGTTTCACCAGTGATGCGAGCAACCGCCAGAATCACCCCTGTGACCATCCCTGTAATCGCGGCTTTGTAAACAATGTTACTAATCACGAGCCAGCGTGGAGCACCCAAAGCGGCGGCAGCCTCACGCATTTGCGTCGGCACCAGACGAAGCATGTTTTCCGTTGTACTTAGTACAACCGGGATAACAATGATGGCCAAAGCCACCGAACCCGCCCAGCCTGAAAAGTGCCCCATGGGAAGAACCATCAGGCCATACACAAACACACCAATAATGATCGAAGGCGCTGACAAGAGAATGTCATTAATCATGCGTACCGACTCAGCAAAAAAGCTCTTTTCACCATACTCGGCAAGATAAGTACCCGCCATCACGCCAATGGGTGTACCAATAATTACTGCGGCGAAGGTAATCAGCAAACTACCGACCAAGGCGTTGGCAAGACCACCTGCGCTACCCGGCGGTGGGGTCATTTCAGTAAACAATGACCAGTTGATTGCGCCTACACCTTTTACTACCAGGACAATTAAAATCCAAGCCAGAAAAATCACACCCAAGGCGGTTGTGATGACCGAAATGGTCATATTGAAGTTGTTAATAAGCTTCCTGCGTGCGTAAAGATTCATGCGGGTGACTCCTTAGGTTTTCATGCCTTCTTGTGAAGCTGCCAAGCTCATCAACATGAGCTTGGACAGGACAAGAAAGATGAATGTAATGACAAATAGGATCAGGCCCATGGCAACCAGACTATCCATTTGCAGACCGTCAGCTTCGTTGAACTCATTGGCAAGTTTCGCAGCGATGGTTGAGCCTGGTTCAAGCAGACTCGTACCCAGCTTGCTCGCGTTACCAATAATGAAGGTGACCGCCATAGTCTCGCCGACAGCGCGACCGAGTCCGAGCATCACGCCTCCCATCACACCGGTTTTTGTGTAGGGCAACACTACATTCCACACCACTTCCCATTGCGTCGCGCCAACGGCATAGGCGGATTCCTTAAGGCTTTCTGGCACGATCTGGAATACATCGCGCATCACGGAGGCCATGAATGGAATGGTCATAATTGCCAGCACGATACCCGCCGTCATGACGCTCACGCCACTTGAACCACCCAGGCTTGGCATCTGAAACAGGGTGCCAAACAGGGGGAGCGGGCCGAGTACTGCAACCAGACCAGGTTGGATATAGGCCGCAAAGAAGGGTGCGAAGAAGAACAAGCCCCACATACCGTAAATAATTGACGGCACCGCCGCCAGTAACTCCACCGCCGTACCAATCGGACGCTTCAGCCACTCAGGAGCCAATTCCGAGATAAAAATGGCAATACCGAAGGAGACTGGCAGACCGATCAGCATGGCGATAGCCGCCGCGACCAGTGTGCCGATCAGGGATGGCCAGGCACCATATTGTTCCCGCACCGGATCCCACACGTCGCCGGTGATAAAGCCCGCCCCAAACGCCTGCCATGCAGGCATGGATTGCACGACCAGCATAACGAAAATGCCGACGACAATGGCAAGAACGACCAGCGCAAAAAATAATGCACTGTATTTGAATGCCACATCCCCCAAAGCAAACGATAACTTGGATCGATTGATTGGCGACGCGTTGTTAGCATCATCAAGCGTACTAGCCCGTGTCGATGACATAATTTACTGGCCTCTTAAATAATGAGAACTTGGCAGACCAAGTTCAAGGTGCGCCCAGTCCTTGGGCGCTAAAAATCAAGTCTTGGACATTAAATGTCCAAGCTCAAAAATCACTTAAGTGCAGCGGCAACGCCTTCGCACTTGACATTTTCTTTCAAGCTCTCTTCGATCAGAGCGACAAGCTCCTTAGGAAGCGGAACATACTCAAGCTCCTCAGCCATCTTGGCACCATTTTTCCAAGACCAGTCAAAGAACTTCAACACAGCTTCGGTCTGCGCACAGTTTTCTGGCTCTTTGTACACGAGGATGTTGGTTTGAGCAGCGATTGGCCATGAAGCAGCACCAGGTGCGTCGGTCAGGAACAGGTAAAAGTCCTTGGCGCCTTTCCAGTCAGCGCTGGCCGCAGCTGCAGCGGTGCTGGCTGCGCTAACAGTCACAAATTGACCTGCGCTGTTTTTCATCTGCACAGTCGCAAGCTTGTTTTGCTTGGCATAGGCATATTCAACATAACCGATCGAGCCGTCGATTTGCTTGACGTAAGAAGCAACACCTTCGTTGCCCTTACCACCCAAGCCAACAGGCCAGTTGACTGCCTTGCCTTCACCAACTTTTTCTTTCCACTCAGGGCTAACCTTGGCAAGGTAATTTGTGTAGTTTGCCGTGGTGCCTGAACCGTCAGAACGACGCACGACTGTAATCAGCTTCTCTGGCAGGGTCACGCCAGGGTTCAGCGCAGCAATCTTAGGGTCATTCCACTTAGTGATTTTACCCATGTAAATATCAACCAAGGTTGCTGGATCAAGCTTCAATTGGTTCGCAGCAACACCAGTGATGTTGACAACCGGAACAATCGCACCCATAACCGCAGGGAATTGGGTCGCATTCAGCTCTTCCAATTTGTCTGGCTTCAACGCATCGTCAGACGCACCGAAATCCACGGTCTTGGCGGTGAATTGCTTCACTCCACCACCGGAACCGATGGATTGGTAGTTCAGTTTAACGCCAGTGGCCTTGTTATAAGCCTCAGCCCACTTGGAGTAGATCGGGTACGGGAAAGTCGCGCCCGCGCCACTGATGGTGGTCACGTCGGCAGCTTGAGCAACACCAGCAACCAACATGGCACCAGCAATAATGGACATACGGAAAGTTGTCATCGGTTCATCCTCGGGTTAAAAAAATCAGAAATAGCTTAGCTTAAATTGAGCCAAGCATAAACGTTGCTTATTAGCAGGCTCGCTAAGTTTTAACGTTTCAGGTTTCTTCTTTATTACTTTTAT
>DYLI01000088.1:4101-6845 GCA_020722165.1 Halothiobacillus neapolitanus
AACAGGCTATCCAGCTCACGCGTCACACCGCGCATACGCAACTCAGGCATCATTTCACGCACAATCTGATGCGCGTTTTCTCCGCTGAGGTGTTCGGCGTATTCAGCAATCGCATTGAGGAGCATAGGCACATGCACGATTTCCATTTGCTCCTCATTCGGTGAGGTGGTTTCCAAACGCGAGAGCAAAAGCAGGTCTTCAACGATGCGCCGCATCCGATCCGACTGAAGGTGCATGTGATTCAGAATCCGAACCAAATCCTGCGGTAAAGCCTGCGCCTCATCTTCATCACCATCCAGCAAGGTTTCGATGTAACCGGAAAGCACCGTCAAGGGCGTGCGTAATTCATGCGACACATTGGCCACAAAGTCCTGGCGCATGGCCTGCAGACGTTGCAAGCGCGTCACATCACGTGCAATCAGCAACAATCGACCCTGCACATATGGCACCATGTGCACGCTGAGCACCTGCCCGGCCACGTAGTCACTGGGCACATCAACGTCGCGCGTCCAATCCGCCGCATGCAGGTAGCCGATAAAATCCGGCTGACGCAACAAATGCTCCACCGGCAAGCCAAGATCACGCTGGCGCAAGCCAAGCATCTGCCGCGCCGCAGGGTTAAAGCCCAGAATCCGATGGTGTTGATCCAGCGCCACGATGGCATCCGGTAGCGCATCTGCCGCCCGGCGATACTCACGAATCAAGCGCAGCCAGCGTCGATCTCGCCTCCGCTGTGCCAAGTGCGCGCGGCGCAAACGCTGCCCAAGATGCCCCAACCAGCCTGCGGCGTAACGCCCGGCAATCGGGCTGCGCGGATGCTCCAGCCAAAGTGCAAGACGCATGACCACCCAAAACAGCCGCAGCACGACCAGGGCAAGACCAACGCTCAAACCTATCCAGAGATTGCCCAACCATGCCCCAACTGTTAAGCCAAGCAGGATCAGTGCAACAATCAGCAGAGCTTCCGCCCAAAGACCGCGTGACAAATCAGACTCGACTCGACAAACGGTAGCCCGCGCCGCGCACGGTTTGAATCATCGACTCATAACCGGAGGGGGAAAGCGCCTTGCGCAGACGCAGAATGTGCACATCCACCGTGCGCTCCTCGACAAAGCTATTGCGCCCCCAAACCCGATCGAGCAGTTGTTCACGGCTGTACACCCGCTCGGGATGGGTCATGAAAAACTCAAGCAGGCGGAACTCGGTCGGCCCCATCTCCACCGGGCTTTGATTCGCGGAGACACGATGACTTTCTGTATCCAGCTCCAAACCTTCAATGCGTACGAGACCGGTTTCATCCTCGCTCGAACTGCGGCGCAACACGGCGCGTATGCGTGCTTGCAGTTCACGCGGCGAAAATGGCTTAGTAATGTAGTCATCAGCACCCGCTTCCAAACCGGTGACTTTATCTTCTTCTTCGCCACGCGCCGTCAACATGATGATCGGCACGTCGCGTGTCAGCTCATCGCGCTTGAGGCGGCGCGCAAGCTCCAAACCACTCGCACCCGGCAACATCCAATCCAGTAGAATCAGATCAGGTAATTGATGTGCGAGGCACTCAAACGCCTCCGAAATATCGCCTGCCTCAGTCACGGTAAAACCGGCGCGCCCCAAGGAAAATCCCACCATCTCACGAATGGGTTTTTCATCTTCCACAATTAAAATATTCTTGCCGCTCATCATCCTTCCCCGGAAAAATGCAATCATTCAGGCCTGAGTCAGCATGATGTTGCACACGTTGTCGCACATAATTGTTGTTATTTACGACAATCAAATGACGTTTGAATGACAGTGGGTACAATTTTTATTAGTTTTTGTCATAAATCATCTTTCTTATCAAGAGAACACCCGCCATGAAGCACCCCTCCCACGCGTCGATCGCCCAGAACGTCGGTCTTGCACTTGCCGAAGACATCGGTACTGGCGATGTTTCAGCCATGCTGATCGACCCGAGCACCCAAGCCCATGCACAAGTCATTACCCGTGAACCCATGACGCTGGCGGGTCTCGCCTGGTTTAACGAAGTGTTTGCCCAACTTGATCCGCAGATTCATATCGAATGGGCGGCCAATGATGGCGACCATCTTGCCGCCAATGCCTTGCTCTGCACCTTGCAAGGCTCGGCGCGCAGCATTTTGACTGGCGAACGTAGCGCATTGAATTTCTTACAAACGTTATCGGCCACCGCCACTAGGACGAATCATTTTGTGCGCCTGATTAACGGCACGAACGCACGGATTCTGGACACCCGCAAAACCCTCCCCGGCCTGCGCCTTGCGCAGAAATATGCCGTCACGTGCGGCGGCGGCTGGAATCATCGTCTGGGTCTGTACGATGCGATTTTGATTAAGGAAAATCACATTGCAGCGGCAAGCGGAATTACCGCAGCGATTGCGAATGCGCGTCATCTCTACCCAGACTTGCCCCTGGAAGTTGAAGTGGAAAACCTCACCCAGCTTGAAGAAGCGCTGATGGCGGGTGCCCCGCGCATTTTGCTGGATAACTTTGATCTGGACGGGCTGCGCCAAGCAGTTCAGCTCACCCGTGGGCAAGCACAGCTAGAAGCCTCCGGCGGGGTCAACGAAACCACGGTGCGCGCCATTGCCGAGACTGGGGTGGATTTTATTTCCATTGGCACACTGACTAAGGATATTCAGGCGATTGATTTGTCGATGCGTTTTACGACGGGGTGATTTTTTGTCGTTGCGTTGTTTGAAAATCTCCGCCAACTGCGGCGGATTTGG
>DYLI01000264.1 GCA_020722165.1 Halothiobacillus neapolitanus
CGCAATATCAGCGGCTTGCCACTCGCGCAGCTTTAAACTTGAAAATAGGCTCATGAAAAGCTCATAAAAAATTTAGCCACAGACTGCACAGCGTTCGTTGAGAGGAATATCGACACATAATGACGAATGCACCCCAATAAATCTCTGTGTTCTCTGTGGCAAAGAAGATTTAAGGCAAACGCGCCACAATGTCCTGCAGAGCCAACCACAGTGAGCGCTTGGATGAAGGCTGCGCCAGCATGGTGGCAGGACTGGGAAAACTCACGTCATCCAGACGCACAAGCGTATGGGCAGACGCTGGCTGCGCATCCAAGGCGCATTGCTCGATATGCAAGCCCGCACGCAAGCCATGCACCGCCTGAATGATGCGCGCCAACTGCTCGGCCTCGGCCTCGGAATGGGTATCGGCCAAGACCACAAGATCAGCGACCATATCCATAATCTGCACAGCAGACGCATCGACAACAAACATTTCGGATTCAGTCGGCACTGAATCGTCTGCAACATCAACCTGCAAACCTGCGCCCGGAAACACCTGTCCCGGACGCGCGCGCCACGCGACGATGCCTAGTTCACTTAATACGGCAACTCGTGCCGCCGTCAACATGACTTAAACATCCCCACCCAGTTGCGGATGCTGGCGCCGCTCAGGCTGACGCAAGCGATTAAGCGCATTCAAATACGCCTTGGCCGAAGCAATCACAATATCGGTGTCCGCGCCCTGTCCATTGATAATGCGACCGTCTTTTTCCACGCGCACCGTCACTTCGCCCTGCGCGTCCGTGCCGCCGGTAATGTTGTTCACCGAATACAAAGTCAATGCCGCTTCGCTCTTCACAATCAGCTCAATGCCCTTGAATACCGCATCCACCGGCCCGCCACCGAACGCATCCACCGTATGCTCGACACCATCGACGCTCAACACCACAGACGCGTGCGGTGTCTCACCCGTTTCGGAGCAAACTTTCAGTGCAACCAAACGCAGAGTTTCCTCAGCTTCTTCGACCACACCCGACACCAAGGCTTGCAAGTCTTCATCAAAAATCTCGCGTTTCTTGTCCGCAAGCTCCTTGAATTTGGCAAAGGTGGC
>DYLI01000089.1:0-3874 GCA_020722165.1 Halothiobacillus neapolitanus
AAATCCTGCGCCGGGCGAATTTTTTCGCCCCACATATTCACAATGCTGCAAAACAGCAGAGCAGTCATTTCCGCATCGTACAGCGCACCGTGCGCCTGCTTGCCGTCAAAATCCAATCCCGCTTCCTTGCAGGCTTTGGCCAACACCGTCTGTCCATAGGCGAGGCCGCCGAGGGTGGCGGTGTCGAATACGGTAAACGGATGGAAGGGGTTTTTCTTGTGCCCGGTGCGGTTCACCATGGCGTTCAAAAAACCCAGGTCGAAATGCGCGTTGTGGCCGACCAGTACGGCGCGTTTACAGCCGGTTTCCTTCATCGCACGGCGAATCGGCGCGAAGACCAAATCCAAGGCTTCGCGCTCCTCCACGGCGTGGCGTAGCGGGTTATCGGGGTCAATTTTATTGACCTTGAGCGCTTCCTCCAGAATGCGTGCGCCGGGGAAGGCGGCAACATGCAGGCCGATTCGCTCGCCCGTGCCTAGGTTTCCGGCCTCATCAAAACCCAAAATCACCGCGCCGATTTCCAGCACGGCATCCGTGCTGCTTTCAAAGCCACCCATTTCCATGTCAACCACCACAGGCAAAAAGCCCCGGAAGCGGCTGGCCATAAGGCTTTTAGGTTTGGTTGTAGCTTCAGTCACAGCACGCGCCAGTGAATCGTTTCGCCTGCTCGCAAGGGCACAAGTTCTACGCCGGTTTCAACCTCGATTAAGGCCGGTGCAGCCCAGTCTTCTTTCACCAAGGTGATGCGGTCGGTATTGCGCGCCAGGCCGTAGAAGTCTGCACCAAAATGACTGGCAAAGCCTTCGAGTTTGTCCAGCGCGCCAACCTGCTCAAAGGCTTCGGCGTAGAGTTCGATGGCGGCATGGGCGGTGTAGCAGCCGGCACAACCACAGCTTGATTCTTTTGCGCCTTTGGGATGCGGTGCGCTGTCTGTACCGAGGAAAAACTTCGGGTTGCCGCTGGTGGCTGCTTTGATGAGCGCTTGGCGATGCGCTTCGCGCTTGAGAATAGGCAGGCAGTAAAAATGTGGGCGAATGCCTCCCACCAGCATGGCATTGCGATTGTAGAGCAGATGATGTGCCGTAATTGTCGCGCCGATATGGGCGGGGGCGGCGGTAACAAACTCTGCGGCATCCGAGGTGGTGATGTGCTCCATGACGACTTTGAGTTCAGGGAAGTCCTTGAGCAAAGGGGACAGCACGCGCTCGATAAAGACTTTTTCACGGTCGAAAATGTCGATGTCCACATCCACCACTTCGCCATGCACGCACAACACCATGCCTTCCTTCTGCATGGCCTCGAAGACCGGGTAGACCGCGCGCATATCGGTCACGCCTCGGTCGGAGTTGGTGGTGGCACCTGCGGGATAGAGTTTGACCGCGTGAACCATGCCGCTTTGCTTGGCGCGCACAATTTCAGCGGGCGAAGTTTGACCGGTGAGGTACAAAGTCATGAGCGGCTCAAAGTGCATTCCCGCAGGCACGGCATCTAAAATGCGCTCGCGGTAGGCGCGCGCATCTTCGGTTGTAAGCACGGGAGGCACAAGGTTGGGCATGACGATGGCGCGGGCAAATTCGCGTGCAACATCCGGCACAACGGCTTTAAGCATGGCATTGTCACGCAGGTGGATGTGCCAGTCGTCGGGGCAGGTGAGGGTGATTTGCATGATGTGTGGTCTCGATTACCAGGCAAGGTAGGCGTAGCCTTGTTCTTGCAGTTCCATAATCGCCGCCGCGCCGACTTCCTCGATTTGGGCGAAATCCAGCATGTCTTTTTTATCCCAGCCGACGGTTTTCATGGTGTTGCCGCAGGCGATGTACTTCACGCCGTAGTCGGTGGCTTGAGCCTTGACGCGCTGGCGCAAAAGCTCAGGAATGTCGCGCTTGGGCTTTTTTGCCAGTAGATGAATGCCGGAGCCGAACACCACGACCGCAATGGCGACATTGTCTTCGTATTTGGTCAACATGGCGCTGATGGAGTTGAGAATGTGCTCAATATATTCCGCTTCGGCATGGTTGATTTGGTAAACAATGTGATGCTCGGGTGGGTCGCCGGGAAAACGCTCTTTTTTGGCGGGTGCGGCCACGACCGCGGGCTTGGCAGGTTCGGCGGCTTGGGCAGCGGACAGGCCAAAGATAGCAGCTAAAGCGGGCATAGATTGCATAAAACGGCGGCGGGACGGTGTGGATGACATGGGGCAACCTCAAATAACGTAAAAGTACATGCCTGTGACTTTATCACAGGCTGTCAAGGCTGTAGCCCGGATGCAGCGCAACGTCATTCGGGGATGTCCGTGCCGCGTGAGATGCTTGCCCCGGATTGTCATCCGGGCTACGGCTTGTCTGCGTTGACGGCGGGGACGGCGGGCAAAATATGTGGCAAAGCCTCGCTAATCCTTGCATGCGCTAGGCTTGCAAGTTGGCTGCGCGGTATGGCTTCGGGGTGAATGACGGGTAGGAAATGCAGCTCGGCGTGCAGGCAGTTTTCCTGCACGATATGTTGCAGGGTGTCGATAAAGCTATCATCGTCAATATAGGCCGCGCGTGGATTGGGCGTGCCGTGAGCATCTAGGTAGCGCAGTGCAATCGGTTGTATCGCCGCATTGGCCTCGTGCGCGGCTTGCAGCAGACGGGGATGAAAACGGCGCAGGCTAAGGCCGTTGGTGGTCGTGCCTTCGGGGAAGATCAATACGCTTTGGCCTTGTGTCAGTGCCGTGGCAATGTGCTGCACGGTGTCCTGAGCTTGGCCGCGTTGAATGAACAGGCTGCCAGCACGGGTGGCCAGCCAGCCGATGAACGGCCATGCGCGCACTTCGGATTTGGCGAGAAAGCGCACGCCCGGTAATTGGCTGCCCAGTACGGGAATATCGAGCCAGGAAATATGATTGCAGATGTAAAGCACACCCGGCCGGGCTTCGCCTTGCGTTTGAACTTCGACTGCAAGGGCGCGGCATACTTTACCATGCCATTGGCGGATGGTGCGTGCGCCGCGTGGTGCGAACGGGGAGCCGTAAAAAGGGGTTTGGATCAGGCCAATAAGGACGCACAGACCTAGGTTAAGCTGTTTGCGCCATGCGTTGCGTGGAGTTGTATGCGCTTGAGTTTGCGGTGTCGGCATGAATTTCGCTTGCGTTGACGGGCATTTGACGTTGAATGAAATGGCGATGATAGCGGGCTTGCAAATGTTGTACGTCGAGCAATATAAAAATATCCGCACAGCCAAAGGCAGGATCCCAGCATGGCTCGCCGCAGATTTGTGCGCCAAGTCGCATATAGGCTTTGAGTAGCGGCGGCATACGTGTTTTTTTAACGTCAGCCAATGCGGGGTCTAGCTCTGGCAGGGCGAGTTTGGGTCTCACGCGCAGCGCGTCGTTGCTCATAAAGTCGCCGCGTAGCTCCTGCATGATGCTGCGTGCAGCAAGGCCGCCATCCTGCATGGGGATGCTGGCGCTACCAAACAGGTGGCTGATGCGGTTTTGCGTCATAAAATCCGCCAAACCCTGCCAGAGCATACCGATAGTTGAGCCATTGCGATGTTCAGGGTGAACGCATGTACGGCCAATTTCCATCACGTCGCCATGCAGGTGTGCAAGCATGGCAAGGTCAAATTCATTTTCCGAGTAAAAACCACCCGCTGCCTGCGCTGCTGTACGGGTGAGGATGCGCGTGCTGGCGACGAGTTGCTCATTGTGCTGGTCGATGACCAAAAGATGTTGGCAAAAGGCATCGTAGTGATCGAACTCAAATCCATGTTCATCGACTTGCGCCTGTGCGCCCATTTCTTGCACGAAAACCTGATGACGCAGGCGTTGGCTGCGCTGCACATCGCTTTGGGTAAGAGCAAGTTGCACGCGATAGCGGCAGTCATTGGCTTG
>DYLI01000089.1:3974-6792 GCA_020722165.1 Halothiobacillus neapolitanus
AAAAGCTTAAAATCCGCCATAACTGACCGCAAGAATCGCATACACGCGCTCGCCAGCGGGCAAGAGAACACGCACCTTATCGCCCTCGCAGCGGCGCAACAAGGCGCGTGCCATCGGCGAATCAAGGCTGATCCAGTTGCGCTTGGGGTCAAACTCATCAGGGCCGACGATGCGTAGCGTGATTTCCACGCCCTCGTCGTCTTCAAGTTGCACCCATGCGCCGAAAAAAACGCGCGAGGTGTCCGAGGGCGTGGCGCTAACCACCGTCATGCCCTCCAGCCGTTTGCGCAAGAAGCGCACTCGGCGGTCAATTTCACGCAGCATTTTTTTGCCGTAGATGTATTCGGCATTTTCCGAACGATCCCCCATGGCGGCAGCTTCGGAAACGGCCTGCACGACCTTGGGGCGCTGTACGCGCCATAAGTCATCCAGCTCGTCTGTGAGGCGGGCATGACCTTCGGGAGTGATGTATTTGGAGGTGCTCACGGCATATACATCCTAAAAATAGCCACAGAGCACACAGAGCACACAGATGAAAAATCCAAAGGCATGATTTATCTCGGTGAGCTCTGTGTTCTCTGTGGCTAAAAAAATTAGGCTTTTTCCACTGGCTCCGGCGGCTGCATCTGGCAGGCTTGCACCAGCCCCTTTTTCTCGGTGACGGCTTGGCTTATGGCACGCATGGCTTGATCGACATCTTTCAGGCGATTGTCGCGCAATACGCCACCAGCCGCGCCGGGATGACCGCCGCCTTCAAAATACATGCCGGAGATAATGCCGACATCCACGTTCTCGTTGGCGCGTAGCGACATACGCCCATTGCCGCCAACGCGGATCGCGATGTCCATTTGCTTGCGCTGTTCCATCAGCACCATGGCCACGCCACGAAACACATCGTGCGGCCAGTTGAAGAAAATACCGGTGCGGAAGCTATCAATGCGCAACATCGGCACGTCTTCGGGCAGGACGGCATCGGCCGCAAGGCGGTGGAATTTTTCCTTGAGGGTGTTTTCCGGGTTTTCGCAGAAGTCACTGGCGATACGCTCGCGCAAAAAAGCTTTGCGATAGTCGTACACACCGCGCTCCAGTTCTTCCAAGGTGGCACCTTGTTCCATCAGTTGGAAAAAGGACTCGATCATGTGAAAGCGGTAGTCGCGCTTAAGTTCGACCAGCGGCGGGGCGAGCTGGTCGTCTTCCATCACCAGGCCAATCAGGTAAATCGCCCGATTAAAGCGCGGATCGTCTTTTAACCAACGATCTCCCACATCCACAAAGTCGGCACGGCTGGCGTAGAGCGCGCGTTGTTCGTCGTTCAGATGCGGGGCAATCGCATCGAAGGTAATTTTCGTGGCGCAGCGTTCGGTATCAAGATAATACCAGTCGTATTTTTTGGCCGAATCTTCGCCGGTAGCGTGATGATCGAGCAATTGCAGTTGCGGCTTGATGGGTGCTTCTTCGGGCTCGCTTTCGCTGCTGGCCGCGAGCGCGCCTTTAAGCATGGCGGCCATTTCTGGCGAGAGCATGCTGGATTTGGCGGTTGCTTTGCCGGATTTTTTGCTGCCTGAAGAGCCGCCTTTGCCTAAGTTTTGCATCCGCTGCGCCACCATGTCGGACTGCTCAAGTGTTAAATTCAGGTCGGTAATCAATAACATGCACGGTTCTTTCGCCTTGGACATGTCATCAAAAATCTGATCCAGCGCGTAGGGAATATCGCGGTAATCGGCATTGTAACAACGTGCGCGATAGCCTGCGGCACGGGTCATGTATTGCGCGCCGTAGCCATCAAGGTCGATGTGGCTGAGGTGGAAAAGCAGAATGTCGGAAGGCTTGGGCAGAATGGGGGTGGTCATGCGGTGGCAGTGGCTTGAAAATAAAGGCGGTCATTGTGCCGCAGTGTGTGGGTTTACCCAAGGGGTGTTGGTTGAATGGGGGCTTGGAGAAATCAATTTTTTGCCACATAGGCCACAGAGTTCACTGAGGTTAATAACAACGCTTTCTCCTTCTCTGTGGGCTTTGATCTGTGTGGCTAATTTATATCGGTGTCGATTCAAGCGGGCTGGCTTTCGCCACGCTGGCAGGTTCTTCATGAATCATGACGTCGGCAGTGGGGTAGGTGGCCTCGATGGCAGCTTTCACTTGGTCACCAATATCATGCGCGGCACGCAAGGGTAGGCGGTCGTCGAGCACAATATAAAGCTCGAAGAAATACACATTGCCGGACTGACGGCTGCGCAGGCTGGCAATGCTATGCACACCGGCAACTTGCAAGGCCAGCTCGCGGGCGTGCTGCGCAATATCATCAGGAAGCTCACGATCCATGAGCTGATTGAGTGCCACACGGGCAATTTGAACCGCGCTCCAGGCCACGTAGGCGGCAATCAGCAGGCCAAACAGCGCGTCGGCGCGCGCCATGCCCCATGCGCTTAATAACAGGGCGACAATGACCGCAAGATTGCCCAACAAGTCGGTGGCGTAGTGCAGGGCATCGGCCTGGATGGCAGTGGAGCCGGTGCGCCGCACGACGGAGTACTGAAACATCACTAATAGCGCGGTTAAAACGATCGAAAACAGCATGACCGCAACACCAATTTCCGTGTTTTCAATCGGCTGGGGGTTGGAGAGACGGCCGATGGCCTGCAAGGCAAGCATCACCGCCGAACCAAGAATAAACATGGATTGCGCCAGCGCGGCCAGCGCTTCGGCTTTGCCGTGACCGAAGCGGTGGTCATGGTCGGGAGGAATCAACGCCCAGCGCACGGCCAGAAAAGTGAGCATCGAAGCGACCAAATCAGCGGAAGAGTCCAGCAAGGAAGCTAGC
>DYLI01000265.1 GCA_020722165.1 Halothiobacillus neapolitanus
AGGGTTGGTTCGTCCCGCTGCCGGGGTAGGGCGCGTCGGCCAGGCCGGTACATTCCCCCGCGTCGCCGCCGTCGGTGCGGATGTAGTAGGTTTTGCTCGTCGCGCTTGGCAATGCTTCGCCTGCCTGTGTCACCTCAGCCCCGCTCCAGAGTTGCGTGCCGTGCGAGGTGGAACCGTAGGCCCAAATTACATTCTGCTTGGCGGCCTCGAGCCACGGCGCGGGGATTTGGCTCACGTCGCGGGTATTGTGGTCAATCAGGATGCCTCCCGGCGGCAGGGCCAAACGAGAAGCGGAGGCGCTGTAAATCGTCTCGAAGCCGGAATCGGATCCTTGCGGGGCGGCGGAAGCTGGCCCGATCAATGCCAGCATCAAGATAACGATGGGCAACACCGCGAACATGCGGGAAGTAATTTTTTTTGTGAACATGGCAACCCTCCCAAGTTTATAATGAAATGAATCGAGCCTGTGCAATATCTTCAGTGTCACTATACACGATTTTATAACATCCGGCGCTAATAGATGTGATAATTTCCCTGCCGCAGGATGTTACATTGGTACTATGCGCGCCCGGGCCGGTGTTTGCTTCCCGGCGATGTTAATGATTGATGTTACGCAGTTTCTCAGTACCGCAACATTCATGTTGCCTGCCCGGGCGAGATAAATCTCGCGGTACTGCGTAACATGAGTTAATGAAATGCCATGCATGACAACAAAAAGCGCCCCTGAAAACTCAGGGGCGTTTGGGTTGCATCCTGCGTTATGGTACGTAATACTCAATGACCAGCGTCGGTCGGGCGGCAGCAGTGGCATAGTTGCCGCTGAAGAACTTCATGTAGTCTGCGGCGTTGTCGTTGTTGTCATCCTTGGCGAAGCGCAGGCGGAACTGGGTCGTACCGGTCTTGTTGACGTAGGCCCGGCCGGTGGCGTTCAACAAGGCGCTGTACCAGTTGTTGACCGGTGCCGCGCCGAATGTGGCAACCGCGGACTTGCCTGCCGCGGCTTGGAAATCGCCAATCGCCAATCCGTAGGCGGTACCGAAGAATGGTTTGCGCATATCCACCTTCAAGCCGCCGAGGATGGT
>DYLI01000266.1 GCA_020722165.1 Halothiobacillus neapolitanus
GGCGAATTCAAGTAATAAGTGCATAACCCACCAACATTTCAGCATCGATGCCGGATTGTTCACGGAACACCTCGTAAGGTGTCTTGAACCCCAAGCACTTCCTTGGCCTGTTGTTGAGCTTATGCACCGCCGCCAACACCTGCTGCGTGGTCACGTCCAGCAGTCCCATCGCCTTGGGGAAGTATTGGCGTAACAGGCCATTGGCGTTCTCATTTTGCCCGCGCTCCCACGAATGGTAGGGCTTGGCAAAATAGGTTTCACACGCCAAGGTTTGGGCAATGTGTTCATGTTTTGCAAACTCTTTGCCGTTGTCGAACGTGATCGTATGCACCCAAGTCTTGAAGTCGCTCAGCACGGTCAGTAGCCCCTGGGTCACGGCTTCAGCCGTCTTGTTTGCCACAGGGAAGGCCAGACGTAGTTTGGTGGTGCGCTCATCCAGCGTCACTAATACGCCTTGGTGTCCCTTGCCAATCATGGTGTCAGCCTCCCAGTCACCCAGTCGTTCACGCTGATTGACAACCTCGGGACGTTCGTCAATATCCACCCGGTTGGGGATGCCTTTGACGCTGCCCGTGCGGCCACCATAACGTTTGCGGTAGGTCTTCGCATGGTGGCGCAGGTTCAGGTGCAGCACACCGCCCTCGCGTTTGTCCTTCAGTACATGCTGATAGATCGTCTCATGGCAGAGCGTCACCTTGCCTTCGGCTTTCAATCGGCCGCTGATCTGTTCAGGACTCCACTGTTCGTTCAGCAAGCCTTCAATCGTTTCCAAGCGTTCCGGGGTCAGCTTGCGCGCTTTGGGTTTGTCCACGTGGCGTTGCTTGGCTTTATCATGCGCGAACTTGTGTCGGTAACCACGTAGACTCCGGTTGCGTCTCAGTTCTCGGCTGACCGTCGATTGACTGCGACCCAAGGCTAATGCGATCGTGCGTGTCGATTCCTTCATCCTGTGCCGCGTTTCGATATAGAACCGATCCTCGGAACTGAGGTGTGTGTAGGCCATAACGTTCTCCAGTCAGTTCAGTCGTTTTTTCGGGATGTTTTTACCCCATTGGAGCTCCGTCTTCATGTGTCA
>DYLI01000267.1 GCA_020722165.1 Halothiobacillus neapolitanus
TGCGGCTTGAGGCCGAGCGCGCCGCGACCGACCCCAAGGTGTTCACCCGCATTCACATGCATTTCACCGTCAGCGGCAATAACCTGCCCCGTGCCGCTGTGGAGCGCGCCGCGCAGCTTTCGCACGATAAATACTGTTCGGCGTCGGCGATGCTGTCCAAAACCGCGCAGATGACCCACAGCGTCGAGGTCATCGATCTGGCGGGTGAATGAACGATGCACCAAGACGAGGAGATTTCCCCCGGCATGGTGTACTGATGCACCAAAAAGCGCTGAAACATGGCTGAAGCCTGGAGACAGTTGGCCTTCGCAGAGCAATGCATGGCCGCTCTTGTGAAGGTTGCGATAGGCGTAACGTTGCAAAATTATGACAGTCCGTGCTCGGGATGATATTAATGTGGGCACATATCTTGCTGCACCAAGTCGCAGTGTTGCAATGTATTCAGCTCCCTGTCGGGGAGTGGATGGCTGGCAGCATGCAACAAGACAGACCATCGCCCGGGCATTCACAAGCCTTGGCATTCCCCGCGTACTTCGACAACTTCTGGAGAAACACCACATGAAAAAATCCCTCATTGCACTGGCCGTGTTCGGCGCTTTTTCCAGCGCTGCTTTCGCTGCCGACAGCGTGTAACTCTATGGCGCCCTGGACGTGGGCATCGGCCGCTACGACAACGGCACCAACACCCAGACCGGCATGTTCGACAGCGGCTGGTCCACCTCCAAGATCGGGGTGAAGGGCAGCGAAGACCTGGGCGGAGGCCTGGCAGCCATTTTCCAGGCTGAATGGGGCTTCAACCCCAGTACGAACACCGGTCTTTCCAGCGGCCGTGACACCTTCGTCGGCCTGCAAGGCGGCTTCGGTACCATGACCATGGGCCGCATCTCCACCTTCACCGATGGCTTGGTGGGCGCCTATGACGCGCTGGGCGGCAACGCCAGCGTCGGTGGCGTGGGCAACATCTCGGGCGACCTCGACCCGAACAGCCGCAACAACACTGTGCTGTCGTATGTGTCTCCTAGTGTAGTGCTTCGTTTTTCTTCGAACCAAGCTTGCGGTTGGCGCGAATGACT
>DYLI01000090.1:0-2197 GCA_020722165.1 Halothiobacillus neapolitanus
GTGGTGCGCCCTATGCTTAGGGTATTAAATGCACAACCCAGGCAATTTTTGATGCAAACACCCCTAATCACATACAACCTCAAAAATCGCGGGCGCAAGCATCGTGGCGTGGAGCGCAATTTTAATATCCCGAAGATTGTGGCAGCGGTGAACTCTCCGGCCTGCCAAGAGCGTGTAAAAAATCGCGATATGCTGGGCTTCTATGGACACTGGCCGCGTGTGAAGTTCGGCATGAACCCCGCTGAGGGCGGCATTGCAGACGGCAAGGCGCAGTCGGTCGAGCCTGCCTTGGTCACGACGCATCTTGTTGCACATCAAGACGGCACGATTGAGCACAAGGCCGAGTTTCTGCCGACGCAATCCGGGGAGCTGGCCTACAAGCTGTTCAATGCGCGCACGGGCGGGTTTTCATCGGCTATTGACACCGTTAAGCCTGAGTTTTACGGCTTTGACTTCGTGATTGAGCCGAATTACAGCACGAACCGGGGCTATTCGCTGGATTCCGTCCTTTGTGAAGGCGGCATGTGCGGCCTGTCCTGCTGCGATGTGGACGCGGCAATTCTGGAAGAGCAACAGGCTGGCATGATGGCGCTCCTTGATTCGGTGTCGCATGGTTACGATGCAACGCGGGCGGTGTTGGATGCACTCAAGCGGGAGAATGCTGCGCTGAAAAAAACGCTGAACCGCAAGGCAGCAGCGGAGCTTATCCGCAATCGCATCAAGCCTAGCCGTGAGCGTGCCGAGCGCATGACGCTGGACGCGGCGGAGTTCAAGGCGGCACGTTTGCCCTTGCCGGGTGAGATGGAGGCCGTCATCCAAAAAGTGAGCGATGATGAACTGGCGTATCAGCGCATGGTGAGCCGCCTCACTGGAGGTCGTCATCATGTTTGAACCGGTGAAGGTCGCGCTGGCTGAGTATCTGGGGCGCTTTTATGCCAGCCTTGTGCCCGGCACGCGCGGCATGTCCGAGTTCTGCGCACGCGGGCTGGAGAAGTCGATTGCTTGGGCACCGGGGCGCATGATTGATGCCGCCGAAGAGATGCTGGATAGCTGGCAGCGCAACGATACGGATAGCGCAGCAACCCAGCCTGCCAAGCTCCCGGTGATGCTGGTTGCCATGAGCAAGGACACGTCGCCAACCGACCGCAGTTATACGCGCAATGCCGCAGACCCGGAGTACATCACTTTCCCTTGTGACCCCAAGGCACGGGCGTTCAAGGTGCGCACCTTTGCGGCAGACATTCGCGCCCAACTGGTGATTTTTGCCCACGACGAACCCACGGCGCGGTCGATTGCGGCGCAGTTCATGCTGTTTGCGGATACCTTCGTCAATCGACGCATGGTGTCATCATGGCGCTTTGCTGGCATGGAACATTATTGGCCTGTGATGCTGGAAAGCCCTGCTGTTCCTGCCATGAGCATCCAGACCGATGCCAAGAACATTACGATGCTGGCAATGGATTTAACCCTGAAAGCCACCGTGCCACTGTATCAAGCGCCCAAAGTTGGCGAACCGAACGATGGCAAGGGCGACCCGGCTAACCCGGAAGACCCGGCAGGTTATCCGCTTGTCGTAGAGGTCAATCGTACTGGCAATGTGAGCGCACCATGACCCGAGAAAATCTTGTCCCCATTCAGGCCAGCATCACGGGCTATCTAGGCTCGCCCTGTACGCTGTTTTCCGCCTTCGACCACGACACGCACGCCTTGGTGTTTTCCACCATGGTTGACTTGCGCACCGAGCGGCGCAAGGGCTGTTTCATGCTGACCAACGTGTACAAAATCGACCGCGATGGCTGGTTTGAAGAAACGCAGCTTGCCGAGGCGATTGCCGCCTATGCGCGGCTGGCACGCGAAGGGCGGGTGCATTTCAGCGAGAAGGCGCAGCGGGCAAACCCGTCAAGCGTCATCGAACATGACGGCATGGACGAACGCGGCATGAAGTACCGCGTAGCCGATGAGGTGAGTAATGCGCATGTGGCGGTGCTGGCAACTTGCTTGTATGTGGCCAAGATATTGGGCAAGCCGGAGGCGGTGATGGATGCTGCCAGCGACTTTTTAACCGCCATGCTGCAAGGCCAAAGCTACACCGTGGGCAGAGACCGTTTCAATGGGCAGCCCGTGCGCCCGGATGTGGAGATGGAAGGTTTTCGCGTCAGTCATGCGGATGCCGAGTGGATTAAGCGAGGATGGAGGC
>DYLI01000090.1:2297-6651 GCA_020722165.1 Halothiobacillus neapolitanus
TGGAGGCAATCATGATTGATTTGGACGTGACCGCCGCCCGTGCTTTTTGGTGGGAGGTGCGCAAGCACGCACTACGCGCCAACCCGTTTGCCGGGGGCAGTATCGTGTACGAAACCAAGCCGGATGAGCGCCGCGATCATACGCTGGCATCGAGGCGGGTGTACGGTAGGCCGGATGAGTTTATGGTGATTGAGGCGGCGGCGGGTTTGTCCACGGCGGACGATTTGATGCTGGAGCAAACGCTGATTTTGCCCAACGAGGGCGTGCTACGGGCGATCAAGATTCGCACGGGTTTTGAAACCATCGACAAGTACCGACTGGAAGGTGGTGTGCCAAGCTGGCAAACGCCGGGGATGATTCCGTAAATGGCGGCGGTAAAGGGTAAAGGCTCGAATCAACCCGCGTCATCGTGGCTTGGGAAAATTCGTGGTTCAGCCACTGAGGCGCGTGAGCGCTTTCTGGCGGACGGACAGCAACGCGCCAAGGCCAATGAAGGCGCAAGCGTTATCCTCGACCCGCGTGACTTGTCGGGTGAGTACGATGCGGGTCGATTGCTTTACACCACGCTTGGGGGTGAACTGAGGCCAATTACCGCCGATGATTTAGCCGCGTTCCGGCAAAACATCAAAACGGCGGGCAGTCGCTTCAAAGGCGGCGGCATTAAAGCGCGGCAGGTGCTTGATTTAAGCCTGCCCATCGACTTAAAGCGGGCGCGGGAGCAAATCAAGTACGCCACCCCGGCGGGCTTTAGCAAAGGTACGCTGCGCCTGATTACCAATGCCAGCGGCGAGACACCGGGCATTACCCGGCATCATTTGATGGTGCGCTTTCCGTTGTTCGATGTGGCCGTGAACGATGCGAGCAAGACCACCAAGCAGGCGGCGGCATGGCTGGTTAAGCAGCCGCTGCATTACGATTGCGACTGCGGGCGGCATCGTTTCTGGTATCGCTACATTGCCACCATCGGGGGCTTCAATGCCGGGCGGCCTGAAACCGGCTACCCGAAAATCCGCAACCCCGGCTTGCACGGCGTAGGCTGCAAGCACGCCTTGCGCGCCATGTCTGAGGTGGAATCATCCGCAAGTATTAAAAACGTGCTGGAGCGGGCGATTACAGCGGCGCGGAACAAGGACGTGAAGCGCAAGGATATTCAGATTCGGCAGGATGAAGCCGAGGCGAACATCAAGAGAGCGGGCAAGATCAAAACCAGCGAAGACCGCAAGAGCGAAAACACCAAGCGGCGTGAGCGTGATGCGGCGCGGCGGGCGGCGAAGCAGGCCGAAAAACAGGCTGTTCAGCCAGCAGCGGCGACACCAGCACAAAACTTTGAAGCATTAGCCGCGTCAATGGGGCTGACGAGCGCACAGATTGCGGCTTTACGTGCAGCAGGAGGCATCTAAATGAGTAACCGCGTCGTTGAAACCATCAACCGCATGGCGGCACGGGTGACGCTCAAGCGCAATCCGGCCTTTTTTGCGCAGATGTTCCGCAAGCGCATTGTGCGCACTGCGCCGACAACGATAGGCGGCATTCCGACCTTGGGCGGCTTGGCTGTACTGGATTCGGTCGATGAAGCTGATATTGAGTTTGATTTTCTGGGTAATGCCAAGGCGGTGCGTATTGCCGAATTTGCGCCATCCATGATGATGGACAGGCAGGACACCAACAACGGCAATGGCAACGAGTATCGCTTTATGATCGAGCCGGATGCAGTGAGCGGTTCGCCCGGCTGGTTCGACATTCGCGATCACGACATTATGTATGTGTGGATGGATGCCGTCGGCACGGTCAAGCTGGCGTTTGAGGTCGTGGGGGTCGAGGCGGTGAATAATCTCGCCCCGTATTCCACCCGCTATGTGTGTAACAAGCGGGCTGATCTGGATTTGTAAATCAGGAAAACAGGCCAAAAGTAAGCCTTTGACGGCTGAAACAATACGCATAACCCAAGGCGCTGGCTGCGGGAATCACTTGTTTCAACCGAAAAAGGTACATCATGGCTACTCAAGACAATTCACGCTTTTCCACCGTCAAGGTGGGTCAATTCGTTCACAATTTGCAAGCGCTGGCTGCAAGCTCACATGCCGCGCTTGATTCCGTAGCAACACAAGAGGCTGGCGCGCCTGACACCATTGCGCAAGTATTTGACGCAGTGGGTAAGGATTCGCCGCGTGTAGTCCGCGCCATCCTTGACGGCGCAAACGCCTATGAACAGGCCAACGGCATGAAGGCTCCGGCTGACATCCTTGAGCACGCCATGCACCAAGCCTACGCCACGCTGGACGCGACCCGTGCGCAATTTCAGCTTGACTCTGCAACCTCAATCGCATCCGATGCCGAATCCCTGCAAGCCAACCGCGCTGTTGTGGCAATCATGGCAACGCTGGGCGAGGCCGTGCCGTTTGCCAACTACCTGCCTACCGATATTGGCTCCAACGAAGCCAAGCTGATTGTCACCAGCCACGTTGCAGCCAACACCTACGGCGGCTATACCGCGCAAGACATCATGGACGGCGCGAACTCCGGCAAGCCCTACATGACCTCCGAGCGCACGCATACGCTGGCGATTAACGGAACAACCGGCGCATTGACTGGCAAGCTCACCGATATTCAAACCTCCGCCGATGTGTGCAACCAAGCCGCCCCAGGCGTGAAGCTGGTACGCGGTCGCACCAAACTCTATATCAATGGTCGTTTTGCTGCCAAGGAAGTGGATACATCCGGCACAGGCCTATCCACCGTGAGCGGCAAGATCACAGTTTCCGGTGTGGAGTATGTGATCGGCGGCACGGTCAATACCGATACGGGCGAAGCGGCGCTGACATCTTCCCCGGCATTGCCAAACACCAATGTTGCCGTGCTTGAGGGCTATATCGACTACGAGCGCGATGCCAGCAAGACCCCCAGCATTGTGACCCGTGCGGACAATTTCAGCCTGTTTGCCACCCCGTGGCGCGTGACCACCTTCCAGAGCATTGATGCACGCACCCAGATGAGCAACGAACTTGGCTTGGATCCCTATGCTGAATCGGTGTACTCCATTCATGCGCAGTTTGCCAACGAGCGCCACCGCATTGCTTTGTCCAAGCTCAAGCGTGTTGCCGCAAACAATGCTGCAACCTTTGATTTTGCATGGCCTACCCAAGGCATTCAAAAGATTCCGGCGGAAATCGTGCAAGGCATGTCGGCGGTGCTTGGTGTGGTCAGTCAGCAAATGGCTCAAGACACCATGAACCACGGCGTAACTCACTTGTACGTCGGCAAAAAGTTTAAGGCGGTGCTGCTGGGCTTGCCCACTACGCTGTTTACCCCCTCCGGCATTGAGAGCGCTGGCATTCACCGCGTAGGCCGTTTGTTTGGCATGTACGAGGTGTACTACACCCCGCATACCGTGAACGAAACCGCAAGCGGCTCGCAAATCCTTTGCGTAGGCCGTGCCACCGATGCGGCGCGTAACCCTATCGTCATGGGCGATGCCGTACCGCCCACCATGATGCCGCTGGCTGTGGGCGCTGACTTGCGCACTGGGTCTGGCTTCTATGCCCGCACCTTCACCGAACTGAACCCGCACGCACCGTCTGCGATGGGCGCGGCGATCATTGACATCACCAACCTGATCTAAGAGGCCAAAACACCATGATCACCATTACCAAGTCTCAAGCCGACACGCTCAAAGCCGTGGAAGCCGAGTTCGGTAATGGTGTTTTCCCGCTGGTCATCAGCGTTGAGAACACCATGCCGCGCAATGTCGTTTTCCCCGAACTGGATTCCATGCTGCTGTTCCCGGCGGGTCATGAAAAATCCAAGGGCAATTACAAGGTCAGCAACCTTGACTTGCTCAAGCGCTTCGTCTCCAGCGTGTCACAGATTGCCGAGTTAAACGGTTTTGATGAAGCCATGCGCGTGAGCTCGGCTGAAAACATGAACGTCAAGGCGGCACGCGAAGCGGCGAATGCACCCAAGGCTGCGCCCAAAAACGCACCCAATTCCGCATAAGAAACAAAGGAGTAAGCCATGACTGTTTCATTTGTGCGTCAACTTGGCGCTGAGTCCGGGGTTCAGCTTAACCCGCTGCGCGATGGCTCCGAGATTCCCGTTCAGGACAATTACGACCAGATGATCGGCATTATGATGCGCGCTACCCGTGGGCGCATCGATAAGCCGTTTAAGGTGCATCGTGGAAATGTTTACAAGAAGCTGGGGCGCGGCGAACCCGTGCGCACCAATGCGCTCAACGAAGCATGGATTCATGTGGTCGAGGCGGTGAATAGCGGCGCGTATGAAGTCGTGGTGCAGCGCCTTGTACCGGAAACAGCGGTAATCAAATATGCCGTAGCGGATTTTCCAACGCCCGGCA
>DYLI01000268.1 GCA_020722165.1 Halothiobacillus neapolitanus
TGAATGCGGGTGAACACCTTGGGGTCGGTCGCGGCGCGCTCGGCCTCAAGCCGCACGGTGCAGCCGCGCACATCCTGCCGCCCCTTCTTGAGGATGTAGACCACGTCGTAAGCGGTGCAGCCGCCGGCGCCGGCAAGCACGACTTCCATCGGCCGCGGCGCGAGGTTGTGGCCGCCGGGCTCGCCCGGTGCGCTGGCCGGAGCGCCGTCCATTCGCAGGGTGTGGCCGGTTTCTGTGTAGGCGGTGAAGGCCATGCCGTCGTTGCCTTCCGCGTCTTTTCCTTCCCATTGCACGGTGCATTGCATCGCTGTTTCTCCTGTTTCCTGTTGATGGGTGTTGCGATTGTCGGCGGTTCTGCAGGGGGTCTACAATCGCTTGCATGGCTGCCGTGACCTTCGATACGCACAAATTCATTCGCAAATTGCGCGAATCGGGCATGCCAGACGCTCAGGCCGAAGCTGTGGCTGATGCTTTTCGCGAAGCGCAAGGCGAGGCGGATCTGGCCACCAAGCCGGATTTGCGCGAGCTTGAACTGCGCCTGACGATCAAAATCGGCGGCATGCTGGTAATTGCTGTGGGCGTTCTGGCAGCCGTATTGAAGTTGCACTGAGAGCGCCCCCCAGACCTGCCGCGTTCGCGTCAGCCCCCCCGCGGGGGATGAGGCCCGCGGCTCCAAGCTGCCCTGCGGCAGCTTGGACGCAGCCGAATCCGAGCGGCTTGCAAGCCGTGAGGTGGACCAGAAAACTTGGGGCGGCCCGGCGTTTTCTGATGCTGCACGCCACGCAAAATTTCATTGATTTGAATCAATTTCTTGACGGATGACGCACACACGAGACTGCCAGGAAAATCGATAACCTCTGATTTATTCGTTTATTTTCAATGACTTGAATCATTTATCAGTGCATGCTTATTCAACAATACCATGATGCACGGATGGGCTATGCAGAACGCATAAGCATCCTCTAATATTGCAGTACGCGTTGAGTTTGACGCACCCCTTGTCTCCTCCACCTCCTCCTTTGGTGGATTCTTACCCGGGCCGATGTTCATCATCCGCCCGGG
>DYLI01000269.1 GCA_020722165.1 Halothiobacillus neapolitanus
AAAAATCAGCGTTGATGATTACCTCAGCGGCGAGCCCCTCGCCGCAGTCAAACACGAATACATTGACGGCCTGGTGTATGCCATGGCCGGGGCGAGTGAGCGGCATAACCGTATTGCTGGCAATTTGTTTTTCAGCCTGCGCAGCGCCACTCGCGGCACGCCCTGCGGCTTATTTATGAGCGACATGCGCTTTCATAGCAAGGCGCTCAATATCTATTACTACCCCGATGTCATGCTGGTGTGCGACCCAAGCGACAATGGCACACACGCCAAACAGCGCCCATGTTTGATCGCCGAAGTGCTCTCCGCCAGCACCGCCACCACCGATCGCCGTGAAAAATGGCTGACCTACTGCAATACGCCCAGCCTGCGTTACTACCTGCTGGTCAATCCTGATGCGCCGATTGTCGATATTTACAGCCGCACCCAAGACGGCGGCTGGCTGCGCAGCACCTTGGGCAGCGAAGATATTTTCAGCATCGACTGCCCGCCCATTCAAGCGACGCTCACCCTGCACGAGATTTACGAAGACGTGGAAATTATCCCGCTGGCTTGATTGCCCAGCCCTGATTTCCGGGATCGATTACCCATAGCCTTTGCCACATCAAACACTTAGAATGCGCTCCCTTTTCTAATTCAGCGACTGGCTAACCTCCATGACCCGCACCACAACCACCGAAACCACGACAAACGCCGCCCCGAAAAAGCTCTACATCAAAACCTGGGGCTGCCAGATGAACGAGTACGACAGCCAGAAAATGGGCGACGTGCTTGATGCGGCCAACGGCATGACCCTGACCGACAACGCCGAAGACGCGGATGTCATCCTGCTCAACACCTGTTCCATCCGCGAAAAGGCACAAGAAAAAGTATTTTCGCAACTGGGGCAGTGGAAAGAACTCAAGCTCCACAAGCCCGATTTGCTCATTGGTGTTGGCGGCTGCGTGGCCAGCCAAGAGGGTGCGGCGATTCGTGAACGCGCGCCGTTTGTTGATCTGGTCTTCGGCCCGCAGACGCTGCACCGCCTGCCGGAAATGCTGAGCGAAG
>DYLI01000270.1 GCA_020722165.1 Halothiobacillus neapolitanus
TCGGGCGGAGGCCCGTCGCCAGAGCCGCCGCGCAGGTGAGCCGCCACCGTTAGCCCGCTCATTGCAATCAGAAAACCATAACCGCAGGGGAACTGTATGCAAGCCGACTTTGACAAAGAACTCCAATCTTACTTTACCAACGTTGAGTATCTGCGCGACCTGTTCAAGCAGTGGCTCGCTGCGCCGACGCTGCCCAAACGCCTGTTGGTTATTCACGGTGTAGGCGGTGTAGGCAAGACGACCCTTCTGCGCATGTTTCGCTTGGGGTGCAAGTCCGCATATGTACCCGTGGCCTTGGCCTCCGGTGACGAACAAAAGTCGGTTGTGGGTATCTTAGATCGCTGGGCAGAGGACCTGAGGGCAGATGGGGTGCGGCTCCCCACCTTCCAAAAGACACTGGCCCGGTACCGCGAACTGTCTCTCAAGGTGGAAAATGAAGCAGCCAAGGTAGCGGGCCAAGTGGCGAAGAAGGCAGCAAAGACCTTGGTAGAAAGCGCAGCCAGCACGCTACCGGGAGTTGGCCCACTGCTCGGTAAATTGGGGGGCATGGGTGTAGAGGCGCTGACCGATTGGTTATTCAGCCAAGGTTTCAAAAGGCCCGATGTGGACTTGCTGCTCGATCCTGGGAAGAAGTTAACGGAGGACTTTCTTGCCGATGTGACCAAAGCGGCCGAAAAGCGACGCCTGGTGCTGATGCTGGACACTTTCGAACAGATGAGTGCCTTGGAGGATTGGGCGGGCAAGTTGGCACAGCGCTTACCTGCGAATGTGCTTTTGGTGATAGCCGGGCGCGCCGTGCCGAACTGGGGGCGTGCCTGGCTCGAGTGGATGGCACATGCGCTGGTGGAAGAATTGAAGCCGATGAGCGAAGAGGCCATGCGGGAGTTGGTGCGGCGGTACTATGCCACCATCCGCGGCGGTAGGGAGCCTGACCCCAAGCAGGTGGAAGCGATCATCCGCTTTGCGCGTGGCTTGCCGCTGGTGGTGACAAGCGCGGTGCGGTTGTGGGTGGAGTACGGGGTAGAGAATTTTGAAGCGGTCAAGCCG
>DYLI01000091.1 GCA_020722165.1 Halothiobacillus neapolitanus
CTTGACCAAGACCAAGGCGAATGGCGAGTTTTGGGATGCTATGAAACGCTGATGCTCGCTTGAAAGTAGAGAAAGGGGCGTGTATCGCTCCTTTTTTTGTTTCCAACGTCATACTTTATTTAGGGTTTGATCTTGAAATACATGCGGACAATAACTGAGCTTGAACAACACGCCGTCAAATGGTGGCCGAAAGAACTGGAAGAAACGGTCGCTGCCGCCAGCGTGATTCCGGCATTGCTCGCTTCTCAAGAGCAGTTCATTTGCATATTGAAGTTGTCCGGCGCAAAGCCGGAACAGGTGTTTGATGTGCTTGCCGCATCAGGCATGTCCGCTAATTTATTTCTGAAGCATCTGGCAGTGCTGGCGGATTACGGCGGCGAGTTAATCAAACGCATAGGCCGCGAATTCTCGACGACATTCAAGGCAGATTCCCACTCCAAGAAACCCGTCATGCACTATGTTTTCAAAGGCGAACAGCACGTTTACACGTTTCTGGCTTTGCCAGTTAAAGGTTTGGGCAATCCCAAGCTAAAACTGGATGGCGTTGCCATTGCAAAACCCCAAGCTATGTCGCCCCTTGTTCGCGATATGGTCATGATTTTGATGCATGGCGCAACCTCCGATGTCGCGCATCTTGCCGCGTTGGAAAAGTGCGAGATTGGGACTTTGTTGGGTGATGAAATTGCCATTGATCGTTACGTCAAAGAGAAATATCTGCACGTCAGCCGTATCACAACCGGCGCTTCGGCCAATCACCTCGGTCAGATAGCCCAAACTTGGGTGCTGGACACGCTACGTAAACGCCTGCCAGGCCACGTTGCCATTCATCGAAATGGCACGATCAAGCTGAAAGGGCATAACCAGCCCGGAGGAATGCCTTTCGATGTGGTGTTTGAGTACGGGCAAAAAAAGGTAGGGCTGGAAGTCAGCTTTCAGGTCACGACCAATAGCGTCATTGAGCGTAAGGCCGGGCTGGCAAAAGATCGCCAGAAACTCATGCATAAGCATGGCCATCACATCGCCTATGTCGTAGATGGCGCGGGAAATTTCCAGCGTTCATCCGCTGTGGGCACTTTGTGCAAATTCAGCGACTGCACCGTGGCTTACTCCGAAAGCGAAATGGCTGTGTTGGCGCAATTTATCCTTGAGAAGCTCAATGCTTAAGTTTATTGATCTCTTTGCAGGAATCGGCGGCATTCGCCTGGGCTTTGAGCAAGCCATGCGGGCGCATGGTATTGCAACGGAATGTGTACTGTCGTCAGAGATCGACAAATATGCCCAGCAAACCTACGCATTGAATTTCGGTGAACCGCCTTCGGGGGATTTATACGGCATCGAGAGCATCCCGGATTTTGATTTTCTGCTCGCGGGCTTTCCTTGCCAGCCCTTCTCTTATGCGGGAAAACAAAAAGGCTTCGTTGATACGCGCGGCACGCTTTTTTTTGAGATTGAGCGGATTCTCAAAACACATCGACCTAAAGGGTTTATGCTAGAGAATGTTCGCGGTCTGACAACCCATGATCAAGGGCGTACCTTTTCGACCATCCTAGAAAAGCTGGAGGCGCTGGACTACGGTGTTTCTTATTTGATTTTGAATAGCTCTAATTTCGGTGTGCCGCAAAATCGGGTTCGGGTCTATATTCTTGGGTGGGACAAATCGCGCCCTAAGCTATCGTTGCAGTCTGACCTGGGCGCGGCTGATTCACACCAATACAAAACCATCTTTCAGCAAAATAGTTTATTTGACTCGCCCATGCGCCGCGTTGTGGCTGACATTCTGGAAGATGCCCCCGATCCGCGTTACAACTGTTCCCCTGATTTTGTCCGGCGTTTGTTGAAGCAGGTAGGGGGGGATGCAAGCCGCCTGCATGGTGTGCGACTTATCGATCACCGCAATGGAAACTCAATCCATTCATGGGAATTGGGTATTAAAGGTGAATGTGCGCCACTCGAAATTGACTTCATGAATGCCCTGATCGAGAACCGCCGCAAAAAAGTATTTGGCACACATCAGGATGGAAAGAAGCTCAACATCGAAGAAATCAAAACTTTTTTCGATCATCCGCAACTCGAAGAAATCATGCGGGCACTGCAAAACAAAGGCTATCTGAAAGACCATGCGGGGCGCTTCAATCCGGTGTCGGGAAATATGTCGTTCGAAGTGTTTAAATTTCTTGACCCTCAAAGTATTTCGATCACGCTTGTGACAAGCGACGCGCACAAACTTGGTGTGGTACATAACGGACGTGTGCGCCGAATAACGCCAAGAGAATGCGCCCGTTTGCAAGGCTTCCCAGATAGCTTTGTGTGTCACTCATCAGATACTCATGCTTATCGGCAGTTTGGAAATTCGGTATCGGTTCCTGTTGTTAGTGCGGTATTGACTGATATGTTTAGTTATGTTCCAGATAACTTATTAAGGCCGTCATCAAATGACGGGCAGGCTACGGCTCGCGTGATCGCGTAGTGTTGTAGCCCGGATGCTAATCCGGGGCAGGTGGTGCATCGGGTGCGGCTATTCCCGGATTACGCTGCGCTTTATCCGGGCTACGTGCCTGTTGAGTCCAGCTTACAGTGCGCTTGGGTGGTTCAGTGCCGTCAAGCGTTCCGGCGTGCCGATGTCGTGCCATTCGCCTGGGTAGTGTTCGCCGCTGATTTGGCCAAGATCGGCGGCTTGGCGTAGCAGCGGGGCGAGGGCGTGTTTGCCTGGGGGGATGTTGTGGAAAAAGTGCGGGTGGAAGCGGGCAATGCCTGTGTAGGTCAGAATGGTCGAGCCAAGGTGCTCGTGCTGATGTTCGTTCGAGTGGTTGAGCGGGTTGCGCACCAGGCCGTATTCGAGACGGAAATCGCCCTTGGGGTGTTGCGGCGGGTTGTTGACCATGACGAGGTGGGCAGGTGCGCGGCTGGTGCAGATGAGGCGTTCGATTGGGTAGTCGGTGTAGATGTCGGCGTTCATGATGATGAAGGGCGCATCTCCAAGTAGGGGCAGGGCGCGGCGGATGCCGCCTGCGGTTTCAAGTCCCGTTTCGCCTTCGTGGGAATAGCGGATTGTTGCGCCGAGTTGCTTGCCGTCGCCGAGGGCGCTGTGAATGTGGTGGGCAAGGTAGGCGGTGTTGATGATGATGTCGCTAATGCCTGCGGCGACGAGACGTTGGATATGGTGTTCGATCAGCGGCACGCCATGCACGCAGAGCAGCGGTTTGGGGGTGGTGAGGGTGAGTGGCTGCATACGGCGGCCTTCACCGGCGGCGAGGATCATGGCTTTGGTGGGGGCTTTCATACGGGTTTTCATGGGCGGGCGCATCCGTGGTGATTGAGCCAGTCGATGAATTCGGCAAACTCCGGGTAGGGTGCAAGCGAGCGGTGCAGGTTGCGCAGGGTCAGAGGCAGGTCGGTGAGGTAGCCGCTTTTGCCGTCGCGGTGGTGCAGGCGGGCGAAGATGCCGAGGACTTTGAGGTGGCGTTGCGCACTCATCCAGTCGAAGTCGGTCTTGAACTGATCCCATTCGGGGATGTTGGGCTGGCTTTGTTGCAGCGCGTGGTGGTGCTGGCGCAACCATGCTTCGACTACGTTCTCCGGCCATTCGATGTAGCTGTCGCGCAGGAGCGAGGCGATGTCGTAGGTGATGGGGCCGTGGACGGCATCCTGAAAGTCGATAATGCCGGGCGAGTTGTCTGGCGTGAGCATGAGGTTGCGGCTGTGGTAGTCGCGGTGTACAAAGCCTTGCGGCTGGGCGAGGGCGCGTGCGGCAAGTTGGGCGTAGGTGGCGTTGAGTAATGCCATGTCGTCGTTGCTTGGCTCAAGGTCGAGGTGTTGGCGCAAGTACCATGTCTCGAAAAGCTGCATTTCGCTCGTGAGTTTGGCGTGGTCATACGCGGGTAGGTCATTGCTTGGGCAGGTTTGCAGGTGGTGCAGGGCGTTCAGGGCTTGGCGGTAAAGCGCATCGGCGCATTGAGCGTTGGTTTCATGCCGTGCCTCTGCCCCCTCTCCCGCGGGGGGCGAGGGGGTTAAATCCTTTTGTAGTTCGGTTAGATAAGGCGTGCTGCCCATGTCTTCGAGCAGCATCAAACCGTGTTCAATGCTGTAGGCGTAAATATGCGGGACGTGGACACCGCAAGCGGCAAGGTGCTGGTCAATGCGCAGGAAGGGGCGGATATCCTCGTGCGCGGGCGGTGCATCCATGACGATGCGGGTGACGGACGTGCCTTGTTCGAGCACCTTGACGCGGAAATAGCGGCGAAAGCTGGCATCGGCCGAGGCCGGTTCGCAGGTTTCGATGTTTAAGTTAAGCGTGTTTTCGAGCCAGTCGAGGATAAGTGCAAGGCGCGGGTCGTGATGTTGCATGGTGGGTTCTTTAGAAGAAAAGGCTAATGGAGGCGAGCAGCATGGCGGCAAGGACAATCATCCCCACACGCAGACCAAGGTCGCGCCCGCCGATGAAATAGGCCAGTACGAGTTTGACCCCGGTGTTGGTAAAGGCGGCAATCAGGATGCTGTTGCGGGCGGTGTCAGCGGAAAGGGTATCCAAGCTCATGCGTGCAGTGGCGAGGGTGATGGCATCCACATCGGCCAAACCGCTAGTAAGCGCGAGTAGGTAGAGGCCGGTGTCTCCAAACCATTCGCGTGCGCCTATCGATAGCACCAGGATTGCACTGAGCAGTAGGCCGAATTTCAAGGCGCTGCCGAGTTCGAACGGGTTGCTGAGCGTGGTGACTTCACCCGACATGTTGCCTGGCGTGCGCTGCGCGCTTTGTCGCCATAGCCAGAATGCGCCACCAAGCGTAACGAGGCACATGCTGATTAGCGGGGGGAGCAGGCTGGGCAGGAGAGCAGGGTTAACGATGCCAGCTTCGATGAGGACGCGCACGAACATGATGCTGGACGCGGCAAGTATGCCAGCGGCCAACAATGCCGGGGTAAAACGCAGTGCGCGGGCATGTTGGGCAAGAGTCATCGTAGTGACGGTGGATGACACCAGCCCGCCGAGCAAGCTGCTTAATATAATGCCTTGGCGTTCGCCGGTGAGTTTGATGGCAATGTAGCCGCTAAATGACAGCGCGGAGACGAGCACGACCATCCACCATGCGAGGTAGGGGTTGAAGGCTTGCCACGGGCCGTAGCCCTGGTTGGGTAACAGCGGCAGTAGAACCACGGAAATCAATAAAAACTTGAGGGTAGCGTTAAGTTCGGCGGCAGAAATGCGGTTGAGCCAAGCGTGCAGCACGGGTTTGAGGCCGAGCAAAATCGTGGCAATAACGGCGCTGATGGCGGCAGCAGGTGCGTAGTCTGGCGGATTGCCGAAGGTGGCGGCTATGCCGAGGATGAAGCTGAGCAGCAAGGCAATTTCGGTGGTCATGCCGCGATCAGGCGGGCGAGTGCCATTGTCGTGGGTGTCCAGCCAATAGCCGACGATGACCAGTCCCGTGAAACCGAGTAGCGCCAAGCCCGCGAAAACCGCACCCATTTGAGTGGCGAGCAGTCCAATCACGCCACCACTGAGCGCGGCTAACCCAAAGGTGCGAATGCCGGCCACGCGCGCACCTTCAGCGTCGGCGCGCGCGTGCCAACCGCGTTCAAGTCCGATAAGCAGACCGATGGCGAGCGCGAGGCCGAGATAGTGTAGTGAGGATAAATTTCCCATGTGAGCATTAAACCCCAAGCCAGCGGGGGTTGCACGCATACCATGTTTTGACTGGTCTATGTATGATGCGTCTATTAATCTGTTCTATCGATCACGCGGTGCGGAGGGGCTTGAGATGATTCTATTTCGTCAGATGTTTGATGCGAAAACGTGGACTTACACCTATTTATTGGCTGATCCGATCACACGCGATGCGATCATCATCGACCCGGTGCTGGAGCAAACGGAGCGGGATTTAGCTGTAATCGCCGAGATGGGTGTCCATTTGCGTTACATCTTGGAGACGCACGTTCACGCCGATCACATTACCGGCGGCGGCAAGCTGCGCCACAGCACGGGCGCGAAGTTTGTGGCGGGTGCGGGCACCGGGCTGGATTGTGCCGATATTCTGATGGCGGAGGGCGATGTGCTGGCCTTTGGCAATGAAGTGATTCGCTCGATTTCTACGCCGGGGCATACCGATGGCTGCACCAGTTATGCGTGGCGCAACTGTTTGTTTACCGGCGATACCTTGCTGATTGATGCCTGTGGGCGTACCGATTTCCAGCAAGGCAGTGCATCAAAGCTGTGGTCTAGTTTGCAGAAGCTATTGGCTTACCCAAACGAAACGCTGGTCTACCCTGCGCACGACTACAACGGCCGCCATGTCAGCTCGGTGGCGCAGGAAAAGGAAATCAACCCTTACATTGCCGGTCTGGATCAGGCTGCTTTTGAAAAGAAAATGCAGGAACTGAATCTGCCGAACCCGCGTTTTATTGATGTCGCCGTGCCGGGGAATGTGCAGTGCGGTGAGGTGGGGTAACTCCCGTCTCGCTCTGCCGTTTCGTTAACGCT
>DYLI01000092.1 GCA_020722165.1 Halothiobacillus neapolitanus
ACATTCGCTGCGTAATCCGAGCTGTCAGAAAAGGCGATATCGTCTTCCCCGGACGAAGCAAGGACATGGAACTCATGCGATCCACTGCCGCCGATGCTTCCGGTGTCGGCACGCACGGCGCGGAAGTCCAGGCCTAGGCGAGTAAATATGCGCGTGTAGGCCGCGTGCATGGTGTCGTAGGTGGTTTGCAGCGAGGCTTGGTCGAGATGAAAGGAGTAGGCATCTTTCATCAAAAACTCGCGTGCGCGCATGACACCAAAGCGCGGGCGCACTTCGTCACGAAACTTGGTTTGCACCTGGTAGTAGCACACAGGCAATTGTTTGTAGCTTTTCAGGTCGCGACGGGCGTAGTCGGTGATGATTTCTTCATGCGTAGGGCCAAAGCAAAATTCACGCGCATGGCGGTCTTTCAGGCGCAACAGTTCAGGGCCATATTTTTCCCAGCGCCCGGATTCCTGCCACAATTCAGCCGGTTGCACGGCGGGCATGAGAAGTTCTAACGCACCTGCACGGTTCATTTCTTCACGCACCACGGCCTCAACCTTGCGCAAAATCCGCAAACCCAGTGGCGACCAGGTGTACAAACCGGCCGCAAGGCGACGAATTAAACCCGCACGCAACATGAGTTGATGACTGATAACTTCCGCGTCGGCAGGGGTTTCTTTGAGGGTGTTGAGCGGGAACTGCGAGAGGCGCATGGCAAGAAAAAACCTAAAAATGAAAGGGACAGGGATTGTGAGTTAGAACGTACCGCCGTTCCAGCCCCAATGTTGGGGTTGTGCGGCGCTAAATTCGATGTAGACACGGGCGGGATCAAGGTGCAGCTCGTGCTGCAACAGTGCGCAAAGCGCTGCGGCAAGCGGAGGGATTTGCGCGTCAGTCATGCCGATGCTTTTGCATTCAAGATAGGCACATGGCGCATCCGTTGCGGAAAAAGTCATGCTTTGTTGTGAGCAAACATGCGTCATCACCCACTGTTCCGGCTTGCCAATCATTTTGGATGCCAGCGCAGATAAATGCTTGGCAATGCCCAATTCCTGTGCACGATCAAGGGTGAGATTGGTAGAGAGGGTGATGAGAGGCATGGCAATTACTGGCAATACTCTTGCGCACGCGCACGCTCATCCGCGATCATTTTTTGGCGCTCTTCTTCGGGAACACGCTGCATTGCGCCATCCGCCGCGCGGGTCATCAGACGCGGGCTGGATTCAAGTTGTTGCAGGCGGCTTTGCGCATCCTTGCACTGGGCGGCAATCTGCTCTGGAGAAATGGTGAGCATTTCTTTGGGTTTCTCGGCTGTTGCGTCTTTGGGCTTGTCTTCGGATTTGGGCTCGGCGGCCTTTTCGGGCGTGGGTGTAGTGGCGCTGGGTGAATACACGCGCGGCTTAACTTCCTCAGCCTTTACATTTTTAGGCGGTTCAGCACCAAAATGGGTGACGCCATTGGCATCAACCCATTTATGAATGCTGGTATCAGCCATAAGAGGCGCGCTTGCCAAGGCGATGGAACACGCGAATGCCGCAAGAAAATGACGCATAAAGACTCCTTTGAACAAGGTTGAATTGAAAACGCAGCGTAGAAGTTTATCCATCCGGAGGTGCGTTCGAGGTTTTTGAACGTTAGAATGTCGCCACCAATTTTTTCCTTCACTGAAAATACGTCGAAAATACGAATTATGCAAAATACTTTCCGCCGCTTGTTGTCCGTTGCCGCACTTTCCTTCAGTCTTGCCACGTTTGCAGATTCATCTCTTGCAGCGCCCGCGCCTACGGCAACGCCGAATCCCGCGCCGTCTGTACCCGTTCCAGCGCCGATGACCACGCCCTTACCCAGTGCGCCAACACTGGCGGCAAAATCCTATGTGTTAATGGACTTTAATAGCGGGCAATTTTTGGTCGAGCAGAACCCGGACATGCGGGTGGAGCCTGCCAGCATCACCAAGTTGATGACCGCGTACATTATCTATGCGGCTATGCAGCGTGGGGATTTGAAGCCCGATACCATGGTCAACATCAGTGAAAAAGCCTGGCGCATGCAAGGCTCCAAGATGTTTGTGCGAGTGGGTACACAGGTTTCGGTGGATGATCTGCTCAAGGGCATGATTATCCAGTCGGGTAACGATGCGACCATCGCGCTCGCAGAGCACATTGCCGGCAGCGAGGAGGCGTTTGCCTCGATGATGAACCACGAAGCGCAGCGTTTGGGCTTGACTAGTACACATTTCACTAACTCAACCGGCTGGCCGGATGCCAACCATTACAGTACCGCGCGTGATGTGGCGCATTTGTTGGCTGCGGTGATTCGTGACTTTCCCGAAGGCTACAAGCGTGAAAGTCAAAAGGAATTCATGTGGAACAATATCAAGCAAATTAACCGCAATCGTTTGTTGTGGCGCGACCCATCGGTTGATGGCGGTAAAACCGGCCATACCGAATCAGCGGGTTTTTGTTTGGCCGCTTCGGCGCAGCGAGAAGGTATGCGCTTGATCTCTGTCGTTCTTGGTGCGAGTAGTGACGCGGCGCGCGCCGAGCAAACGGCGGTGTTGTTGAATTATGGCTTCCGCTTCTTTGAAACCCGTTTAGTACGTAAAGCAGGCGATGTTTTGGATCAGCCGCGTATTTGGAAAGGCGCTGAAAAGACCGCTAAATTGGGCGTGAACCGCGATTTTTATGTCACGACTCAACGTGGCAAGTTCGAGCAATTGAACCTGGTTTTGGATATCACACCTAATTTAAGTGCGCCTTTGGCACAAGACCAAGTCGTCGGTGCGTTGCGTGCCAAACTTGGCGATAAACAGGAAAACGAAACACCCGTGGTGGCTTTGGTTGCAGTGCCGGAAGGCGGATTTATTCGCCGCATGACAGATAGTGTCATCTTGATGTTTAAGAAATAAAGCCCAATCTAGCCGTACTTAAAACAAAAGATTGAGGGTTTGATATGAGTTTTTGCGCATTGGACGATAATCCGCCGCCTTTGGAATTTCCTTGCGACTACCCCATTAAAATCATGGGCGAAGCCTCCGAAGAATTTCACACTGAAATGGTGGCGTTGATTCGCTGCCACGCGCCGGACGTATGCGACGCTGATGTTAGCTTGCGTGCAAGTTCGGGCGGGAAATATGTCTCAGTCAGCATTCAACTACGTGCCGAGTCACGTGAGCAGGTGGATGCGATTGTGGTTGCGCTGCGCGATCATCCTAAAGTTTTGGCGAGTTTGTAATTATTCGCTCTGCGCTTGCCATGCCCGCCCCGCCTGCTACAACACATTTGCTGATTCGTGATCTGGGGAACATTCCCTACGTAGACAGCTTTGATGCCATGCGTGCATTTACTTTAGCGCGTGACGAAAATACGCAGGATGAAGTGTGGTTGTTGCAGCATCCGCCCGTGTTTACCCAAGGGCTGAATGGTCAGGCTAGTCATGTACTCATGCCTGGTGATACTCCAGTGGTGGCGAGTGACCGAGGCGGGCAGGTGAGTTATCACGCTCCCGGTCAGCTTGTGGCTTATCTTTTGTATGACCTTGCACGCGCCAAGCTTGGGGTGCGCGAATTGGTTGAGCGGCTGGAGCAGGCGCTTATTGCATTATTGGCCGAGCTGGGGATTAAGGCACATGCACGCCCCGATGCGCCCGGTGTTTATGTGGACGAGCGCAAGATTGCCTCCTTAGGTCTGAAAATACGCAAAGGGCGTTGCTATCATGGCTTGGCGTTAAATGTGGATATGGATTTGGAGCCATTTACGCGCATCAACCCCTGCGGCTATGCCGGTTTGCGTATGTGTCAGGTGCGTGATTTTGTGCCGAATATCACACTACATGCGCTTAAACGCCCTTTGGCGTGCCATCTTGCCACCCAGCTTAAACTTGAACCTTTATTTATGGATTTGCCATGACTTCAAACCCACCACTGCGCAGTATCACGCCGGAAATGCGCAGTTCCGATAAGGTTTCGCGCATCCCGGTCAAGGTTGTACCGCGTGATGAGCCCCTGCCCAAGCCCAAGTGGATTCGCTCGCAGGTGCATGGCAGCGCCGAAGTGCAGCGGCTCAAAGGCATTTTGCGCGAGGCGCGCCTGCATACGGTGTGCGAGGAGGCGAATTGCCCGAATCTGGGTGAGTGCTTTGGCGGCGGTACGGCCACGTTCATGATTATGGGCGGCATCTGTACGCGGCGTTGCCCGTTTTGCGATGTGGCGCATGGCAAGCCTGACCCGTTGGATGCGGACGAGCCGCTGAATTTGGCGCGCACCATTGCGGCCATGAGCTTGAAATATGTGGTGATTACTTCGGTCGATCGGGATGATTTACGTGATGGTGGTGCGGCGCATTTTGCCGCCTGCATTCGTGCGTCGCGAGCGTCGCGTGCCGGTTTGATCGTTGAAACGCTGGTGCCGGACTTCCGTGGGCGTGAGGCGGTGGCGATTGATATTTTGGCCAAGCAGCCGCCGGATGTGCTGAATCACAATCTGGAAACCGTGCCACGTTTGTACCGCGAGGCGCGCCCGGGGGCAGACTATGCCGGTTCACTGCGTTTGCTCAAAGCGTTCAAGGCGCGTGTGCCGCAGGTGCCGACCAAGTCCGGGCTGATGTTGGGCTTGGGTGAAACGGATGAGGAAATTATCGAGGTGTTGAAGGATTTGCGCGCGCATGGGGTGGATATGCTGACTTTGGGGCAATATTTGCAACCAAGCAGCCACCATCTTTCGGTGCAGCGTTATGTTTCGCCAGAAGGCTTTGATGAGCTAGGGCGAGTTGCGCGTGAGCTGGGTTTTCGCCATGTGGCCAGCGGGCCGCTGGTGCGCAGTTCGTACCATGCCGAGCATGGCGGTTTGGCCTTGCTGGAGGGTTGAACAGCGTGTTGCAGTGGGCGAAAAATAGGGTGGATACTCCCGCAAAATCGCAGCAGCGTTGTATCGATATGCTGCGTGCTTCTGCACTGCCTTATGTGCGTGATGTCACTATTCCCGATTTAATTGGCGGCTATACCCAGATTGACCATTTGCTGTTGACCCCCACGGGCTTGGTGATGCTGGAGTGGCAATATTTTAGCGGCGTGCTGCATGGTTCGGCACATGCACAGGAGTGGACGCGCTTTGAAGGTAAAGAGCGATATGACTTTCCTAATCCGCTAAGGCATGTGCAGCAACTTGCTGCAAGTCTGGATGCGTTGGTGCTCGGCTCGAAAGTGGGTGTGACGATCGAAGGTTTTTTGGTTTTGAGCGGAACGGCCAAATTTGCCAAGGGCTTGCCGCAGGGTGTGTTCGATGAGGCCGCATTGCGTGTTTGGCTGGCGTCTCAAACGGGCAACATCCCGGCGCGGCAACAGGCAGTGTGGAATGTTTTGCTTACCCGCGTGGCCTGTGAGCCGGTTAATTCACTGCTAACGAGACAGGTTTATGCCGCAGACACCGCCTGATCCGACACACGACCCGATGCAGGCATTGCTTCAACTGATGGAAGCCTTGCGTCATCCTGAGCGCGGTTGCCTTTGGGATATTCGGCAAAACTTTGCCAGCATCGCGCCGTATACCATCGAGGAAGCCTTTGAGGTTCTGGATGCCATTGAGCGCGATGACATGGCTGATTTGCGTGATGAGTTGGGCGATTTGTTGTTTCAGGTGGTCTATCACGCCCGCATGGCGGAAGAGGCTGGGCATTTTGATTTTTATGATGTGGCACGTGGCGTTGTCGAGAAGATGATTCGCCGTCACCCGCATGTGTTTGGCGAGGTGCAGCACGCCAATGAAGCGGCAATCAAAGCCGCATGGGAGGCGCAAAAAGCCGATGAGCGTGCAGATAAACAAAATCAACCCAGTGCATTGGATGGCGTGGCTTTGGCTCTTCCGGCGCTGACCCGCGCCGTGAAGCTGGAAAAACGTGCCGCGCGGGTGGGGTTTGACTGGCCAGATGCTGAGGCTGTGTTCCCCAAAATTGACGAAGAATTGACTGAATTACGCGAAGGCATTGCCGCGCAGGATACGGCGAATATCTTTGAAGAAGTCGGTGATGTGCTATTTGCCATGACCAATCTGGCGCGCAAGCTGGGCGTTGATCCCGAAGCCGCCTTGCGTGCCAGCAATGCCAAGTTTGAATTGCGTTTTAAGGGCATGGAGAGCCTGGCCTTGGGCGAGGGCAGGGTGCTGGCAGCGATGGATGCACACGAACAAGAGGTGTTGTATCAGCGGGTTAAGTTGTCCCTGAAGAAGATTATTTAGCCACAGAGGTCACGGAGCTTATATTGAGGTCAAGGTGCCCTAGGCTGGAATCATCTGCATTGAGTAGCGTTGTCCCTCTGTGTTCTCTGTGGCTAAAAACGTTTTCTACTGTTGACACACCGGGCAATAAAAACTACGTCTTTGCGCTTGGGTGAGGTGTTCAATCGGCGTGCTGCAAATACGACACGGTTCACCGCTGCGTCCGTACACGTTGAGCGTTTGTTGGAAGTAGCCGGGGCGGCCTTCGGGGCTGATAA
>DYLI01000093.1 GCA_020722165.1 Halothiobacillus neapolitanus
TTTTGACGACCACAGTCTGGAATTTTGGGGTGACGTATTTCAAGCCTGCCGTTTGGCAGGTGAGGGCGTAAGCTTTGAGGATTTCATTATTGACCCGCAACGCATCTTGCAGGATTTCGGCATGGACGATGCCGTAGAAATCCTCGAATCAGGATTCTTGCCCCTGTTGCCTAAGCAGGCGAGGGTGCGGGCACGGCTGGAGCGCCCTGTATCTTCCTATCTGTCCGTAGCTGGCCGTTCGATGCACACGCAGCCTGCCCGGCCTGAGCCGGGACACATCTGTGTAATGGCGGCCTAGTCTGCGCCCAGAGCATGTAGCGCGTGTCATATGAAACGCTCGACCCTGACCAACACGTTGCCAAGCATTGAAGTGCCCGCTGTACGCGACCTACCCAGCGTGCGCGGCTGGCTGTGGCGAGATGCACAGGATTTACTCCTGCATGATCCTGATTCACGGCTGTGGCTGCATCTGGAGGATGGTCGCGTGCTGGTGTTTCGCCTTAGCGGCATGGTGCATGGGGATGAACGCATCATCGAGCCGCTGGTGCAGGCCGTGGCCGATGACCTGAAGGGGGAGCGCTATCAATTCGAGCTTGTTGGGTTGGGTGCGTCCGGTTGCGTGCGGGTACAGGTGCTGTATGCCGCACCGATCTTGCCACTCTCCAAACACAAGAGCACACCGCTTAACCAGTTTATCCGCCGCGACATGATGGATTTTATGCGCACGCTCGATGCTGAAGCACTTGACCTGCTGGCACGCCTGGAATCCGATCGGTTTTACGCATCAGTCCGCAATTACAACCGTTTGGCGGCCTTGCCCGCGTTGCAACGCCAGCGGCGCGTACAGGCGCTGTACCGTTTTCCGGCCTTGCTCACGCCGATTCTGCTAACGGCGCATCACTCCGCCAATCTTCTGGATGGCAAGCGTCATGCCTGGCGACAGCCTGCGCCTGAGGTTGAACAGACGATTGATAATGCGCAAAACTTGGTTAGTGCATTGGCCACGCATTACGCCATCTCCAAAGGGCTGGTGCGCTCAAGGCTGAATGCTGATTTCTGGGACATGGACGATGGCCGCAAACGCGCTGTGCTTGCGTTCCTTGACGCGCTACCTGCCAACAAGCGTCCGCCCAGTGTGTCCGCATTGATGAGTGAATGGACTCGGCTGCAAGCCTATCTGTTGTTTTTTGGCGAGGATGCCCAAGGCATTCCAGATGCACCCGCCTCGCCCGAAGTCCATTGCGCGGCCTTCCGCCTGGGTTGGCAAGAAACATGGCGCTACTGTGATCAACACGCACCCAATTTTCACCATGCGCTGCACGATGCGCGTGATTTCCTTGCGACGGCGGGCGTACACGCTGCCCATTTGCTCAAAATTCAACGACCGCTTGCCACAGAGCGCTTGGCTTCCGCATGGCTGGCGCTGTACGGTTTAAGCGGGCTGATTCGTGCGTCTGCACGTTGGCATCGTTTGCGGCCACCGCTAAATGTGGGGTTTACCGACCGCAACCTGCCTGCACTGCTGGGCGATTGGCATGAGGGCAAACATCAGGCGCATGAATTGCTCAGTTACAGCGCGCTGGCCGAGGAAGGGGAGGCCATGCGCCACTGTGTCGCCGACTATTGGCAGGAATGCGTCAAGGGAGAGCGTATTTTCAGCCTTAAGCTTGCCGACGGTGAACGCGCTACGGCGGAATATGTGCCCGTCCGACACCCACACGATGCTTTTGACGCGGCCTATCGACTTGAACAACTGCGCGGCCCACTCAACGCTGAAGTCAGCGCCGCCATACAGCAGTTCGCCGAACAGCTTGAAACACAGTTGAACCAAGACGCTCTCAAGACGCAGCGCCAAGCCATTTTGAGCGTGCAACACACCTGGGAACACGATCAGACGGCCATACGGCAAAGCTGGCTCGACCCGCGCAGCCAACATGAGTTACTGGCCGGGCTCGCCTGGCTAGAGCAGACACCCGCAGGCAACGACGTATGGCTGCGTGCGCATGTTGCAGGTTTTGCCTATCACGCGGGCATTGAAGAAGACTTTCTGCCGACCGAAGGCGAGATACTGTGTTTGCAACGCGAGCCGGATAACCCGCATGACCCGCTTGCCGTGCGTATCGACTGGCAAGGCCGCAAACTGGGCTATATCCCAAGACCCGCCAACGCCGAGATT
Source organism: Halothiobacillus neapolitanus (assembly GCA_020722165.1). Classification (GTDB taxonomy): domain Bacteria; phylum Pseudomonadota; class Gammaproteobacteria; order Halothiobacillales; family Halothiobacillaceae; genus Thiofaba. The sequence goes on from DYLI01000093.1 coordinate 2,177, forward strand.
GCCCGTGCGTTGGATGATGGCATCACGCTGGCCGCCAAAATCCACCGCTATGATGCCAAGGCTGCACTGTGGCGACGTTTGGAATTTGTGGTGCATGTGTGAAGCGAGTGCGAAGCAATGTGCCGATCCGTTACCGTTTTTGGCACAAGCGCGTGCCACGAATCAGCTTTGAGCGTCATTTGCCACTGGCGCAAGCGGCATTACCCGAGATGTATAATGTTTATGTGCGGTCGCCCTGGCTCACCCGGCGGGTTCGACATTCGCAACCACGACATCATGTATGTGTGGATGCTGTCGGCACGGTCAAGCTTGCCTTTGAGGTCGTGGGCGTGGAGGCAGTCAATACTCTTGCCCCATATTCGACGCGCTATGGGTGCAACACGCGGGCTGATCTGGATGTGTAGTGATGGCTAAGACGGTACAGAGCCGCGCCCCAGCCCTTCGGCGATAAATGCAAGCACCAGCGTATTGAGTGAAACCCCTTCGGCCTTGGCGCGTTCCGCAAGCCGTGCATGTGTGGTGCGCGGGACGCGGGTAAGGAACTTGCCGGACGCGGCGGGCGTGTCCACATGCTCAGGGCGAAAGGCGGGCGGCGGAATTTTGCGCCCCATATCGGCCAGTGCAGACACGACGGCCATGAACGCATCTTTGCCGTGGGCAAGGGCCTCGGCTTCGCTTGCTCCGTCGGACAGGCAGCCCGGAAGGTCGGGGATGGTCAGCAGGAATCCACCGCCGTCCTCAGCAGACAGCGGGCTAATGATGTGACTGTACGCTTCAAAGGGGTAGTGCGGTTCAATGCTGGGGATGGTCTTCATAAGGTCAGCCCCTTCACTTGGTCGCAGAGCGCAACGAACTGGCGAATGTATACGGGTTTGATCGGGCGGTGCGCGGGGACGCTCAAGATGTCGGGCACGGCAGCATGTGAAAACACTTGATGGCTCCTGCCGTGGCTGCGCACGTCGATTGAAGGAGCTAGTTAAAATCCATTTGAGAACTTGTGAGCTAATTTCTTCAACGATCATCCAACCGCAAACGATTGGCCGCTGATTTCTTGCGCGCTTCACCACGCCGGTCATAGCGCTGGGTGGTGTTGATGGAGGCATGGCCGGCCATGGATTGCACCGTGGCAATGTCTTCGCCCAACTCCAATAGGCGGGATATGAAGCTTCGGCGCATGTCATGCGGCCTCGCAATCTCAATGCCGGTTTCGATGCAGCGCTGCTCAAGCAGGTAATACACGGCCTTCGCGCTAAGGCGGTTGTCGGTGATGTCGTCGTTCTTGCGGATGCGCGTGAACAGGGGGCCGGAGTGGTCTCCGCGCACGGTATCAATCCATGCCATCAGGCAGTCCCAAGCATCGTCATTCAGATAGATTTGGCGCTGCTTGTTGCCCTTGCCTTGGACGAGAAGTGCGCCGTCTTCCGGGATAAGGTCTTTCATGTCCAGCTTGACCAGTTCCGAGCGACGTAGCCCGCCGGCATAGAGCGTCCAGATGATGGCGGCATCGCGTGGCCCCTGCATACGTGTATCCGCCGCACATGCAGCAAGTAAAAGCTTCATTTCGCGTGGGGGCACGGCCTTGCCCTTGGGTAGGCGTGTCTCGCCTCTGGCTTTAATGTCCTTAATGGACTCGAACGCGTTCGCATCAATAATCTGCATTCGCCATGCCCGATGTGCCACACCACGCACGGCGGCAAGGTAGAGGGCCACGGTCTGCTTGCTGTAGTTCTTCTGGACAAGCACGCCGAGAAGGCTAATCACGGGCTGGTCGTTCAGTAACTCCCATGGCACGTGATCGGGGTGCTCAAAGCCAAAGTGCTGGGCAATTTTGCTCAGTACCGACAGCATGGTTTTACGGCTGGCATCGCTGCCGAGTGAGGCGAGATACGCTTCGGCAGGATTGCTGTACACCTGTGCGCGCACGCCCGTATTGACCAGGCTAATAATCTCTCGCTGGGGTGCGGGCATGGTGGAAGAGGTCAGGGACATAGGCGTTATCCCACCAAGATGGCCGTAAGGCGTTGCAGCGCATCATCCACAAGGGCTTCGGGCGCACGCTCGATCTTGCGCGCTTTGCGGAACGACAGATCCATCAGGCGAAACTTGTTGATCAGAATGGTGCCTTGAGTCTTGCAGCCTGAACCGGCCAGAGGAATGGCAAAGCCCGCAAAGCGTGAACAGTCGCTGCCTTGGACAATCGGCGCAATCAACACCTCACCCATGCGGTTGAAGGCTTGCGTGCTTAAAACGAGGGCAGGGCGGACGACTGCACCGGATGGCTCCACGTGCTCCAGAGGCACATTCACGATATCGCCCCGGTTGAACACCGCCATCAGATTATCCCCACGCCGAGCGAGCTTGCAGCATCCCATGTCGCCAAATCAGCCGGGGGAAGTGCCTTGGGTTCGCACTGCGCAATCATCTCCTCAAGGGTGTAATGGCGCTTGGGCGTGAGGATGATATTGCCGTTCTGGGTGCTCAACAGCATGGCTTGGCCAACATCAATCTGGAGTGCCACGAGCACAGAGGGCGGAATCACCACCGCCTTGCTATTGCCGTATTGTCGAAGGGTGACTTCCATTGCAAAGAATCCGCGTGTTGTCTTGATGGGCTCCAGATTAGAGCGTCAAAAGCAGTGCGTCAAACATTGTTTAATTTAATGTCGCACATTGTTCTGTAAATACGTTAAACATGGTTAAAAGTGCCTAAGACGCTGATTGCGCCATTTCTTGGTCATCATGCCTGATTTGTCTTTTTATCATTATTACTCTCTTAAAGACTCATTTAAGGAAGTAACATGGTGAAAGCCGCTGGACACACGGGCATAGCCAATGCGACTCATGTCCGGATTAACGACCACGATGGGTGGCGTTATGTCGCGATTTGAATAGACTGCATCCCCAGAACTTTTGCGGCCAAGTTCAGGCGTTTGTCAAAACAAGCAAACAATAGTGGTAATGGCGTTTGTTGATGCAAATGACGTGCTGCTGCGAGATGCACGCTGTCGTAGGCGCGTAGGGAAAAAACCTCTGCCAATTCTGCGGCGCTTTGCAGTAGGCTCAAGTCAGTTTCGACCTGCAAATAATCGACCCAATCTTCTACGAATGCCTGTTTTAATGCTTCAAAGGTTGGCGCGTCCAAATCATTTTCACGTTGACGGCGTGCGATTGCCGCATGAAATTCAACAAAGGTAATCTGGTGTGAGGCGATAACGTCCGCGTGCTGTTGGAGTTCGTTAACCACATCAGAATAGGCTTCCTGCACATACAACTTCACGAGGGCTGAAGTGTCTAGGTAGAGCAGCATTAGCGCATTTCCAACACAGTATCGGCAAGGGATTTGCCGCGTAAAGAGGGGCGTTGTCGATTAAAATTGGGTTTTTTACCGAGCCAATGCACATTGGCGATATTGCCCAGCAAGGTTTGAGAGGCCGGAGCCGTGACCGAGACGAGACGTGCCACCACCTGTTTATGCGAAGTCAGCCACACGGTATGCCCCGCCTGTGCTTGTCGGATGTAATGGGAGGGGTTTACCTTTAGTTCGCGGATAGAGATTTGCATGATATACCTGCTGAGACCACATATTTCAGATGATTGTAGTCTCAAATGAGCCGTTTGCAAGACCACCCTCAACCCAAAACCGCGCAATTCGATCCACGTAGAGGAATGATCAGTAAGCGCATCCATTGCCGAGCAGTTCAACATGACGCTACCGTGGTCACGCTAGATGAACTTTAATCGCATCCTCAACGGCCAACATATCCACTTTGGATAGCGTGCCAAGCTGACTCTACAAAGACCAAGAGCCATCTCAATGCGCCCCTGCATGAAATTGTACGCATGGTCGTTAATCTGTACGCCTCCTAAACCAGTTTTACAAGTCACTGTTTTATATGCTTTTCAATAACTATGATTATCATCTAAAGCTATAATCACCTAAGGTGTTTTAGATTAACGGGTTTATGTAATCATCATGAATATATGCAAGCAGTATATTAAACAACAGCTTAGGTAAATAATATAAGGTAAAGGATTTATATTTTGTCTGGTCTTTTGGTGATGCGTACAGATTAACGACCACTCACCGAGCGCAGATGAAAATTTGTGTTCAACAAACAGTTGTTTAATGGATCTATCACCACAAAGACGATCTTTGCTCCGATGCTGCCGAGTATATTTTTTGAGTGCGGCAAGGGCGTGGGTGCCTTGGTCGAGTCCAGCTTCGTGGTTGTAAACGAACTCCATCAAACAACGATTGTTTGATGGTTTTTATTCAGTG
>DYLI01000271.1 GCA_020722165.1 Halothiobacillus neapolitanus
ATCAGCCCTCGTCGGCGATCAGTTGCTTGAGGTCGTGCACAAACGCGGCTGGAGGGTTGCTGTCAGAGCCCAGCAGATGAATGCGTCCGCTGCGACCAAAAATGTAAACGCCCGCGCTGTGATCCACCACATAGTTCCCCTGCGCATCGGGCTTGCCATAGCTGAAGGCCACGCGGTAGCGCCGGGTCAAGGCATCGATCTGTTTCATGGTGCCGGTCAGACCGACGGCGTTGGGGCTGAATGCTGCGGTGTAGGCCTTGAGTATGGCGTTGGAGTCGCGTTTGGGATCCACGCTGACGAACAGGATACGGACATCCTTGCCCTCCGGGCCAAGCTGCTGCACCACATTCGACATGAGCTGCATGGTGGTCGGACAAACATCGGGGCAATGGGTGTAGCCGAAGTAGAGCAGAACAACCTTGCCCTTGTAGTTCTCCGCCGTGACCTTTTGGCCCAGATCGTTGGTGAGATTGAATTCGAGATCGGGCATCACGCCAGTGATGTTGCTGAGCTGCCAGGTCTGGTTGTTGTGACGACCGCAGCCTGCCAGCGGCAAGGCCAGCGCCCCCAGCAAAACGAGGCGGCGCGACAGGAATCGGGGCTGAGACAAGATGGGAGGCAACGTCATGGTGAATTTCGCAAAAAACGTTCGTTTTCAAACAGGCTTGCATTGTGCCGCGTCTGGGATCGGCTGAGCGTCACAACTATTTACCGGGCAAGGCGCAACCAAAAGTCACCCGGCCACTCCAATGCCCTCTGACTGCATCTGGAGCTGCCATGTCCAAGCGCGCCCTTCTCAAAGCCCTGCTGGCCGGTGGGCTGACCACCCTGGCCACTGCGGCACTCACGGTTCACGCGGCCAGCGCGCCTCGAGCGCCGCTGGTCGCGATCAATGTGCTGCATATCGCCCCGCTCGATCATCACGCCTTGCCCCTCACCGCCCTGCTGCCGGGGCAAGGTGTGATGGTGGTGAATGACACGCATCGTCCCTTGCAGGTCAAGGGCTTCACACGCGGCGGCAGCGCTTAATCGCCGTCA
>DYLI01000094.1 GCA_020722165.1 Halothiobacillus neapolitanus
AAAATTCTCGTCGTAACCTCCGGCAAAGGCGGCGTGGGTAAAACCACCACCAGCGCCTCGATTGCCACCGGCCTCGCCCAGCGCGGCCATAAAGTCGCCGTCATCGACTTTGACGTGGGGCTACGCAACCTCGACCTCATCATGGGTGTCGAGCGCCGCGTGGTGTATGACTTCGTGAATGTAGTACAAGGCGAAGCTAATTTGACGCAAGCCTTAATCAAGGACAAGCGTATTGACAACCTCTATGTGCTGGCCGCATCACAAACCAAGGACAAAGATGCCTTGACCGAAGAGGGCGTGAAGAAAGTATTTGACGGCCTTAAAGCCGATGGTTTCGACTACATCGTCTGCGACTCCCCGGCGGGCATCGAAAAAGGCGCACAACTGGCAATGTACTTTGCGGATGAAGCCATCGTCGTGTCTAACCCGGAAGTTTCATCGGTACGCGATGCCGACCGCATGCTCGGCCTGCTGGCCAGTAAATCGCATCGCGCCATCAACAATATGCCAGCCATCAAACAGCACCTTCTTGTCACGCGTTACGCCCCGGCGCGCGCGGAAGCAGGCGAAATGATGAGCATTGAAGACATGATGGAAATTCTTGCCGTGCCCTTGCTTGGCGTGATTCCTGAGTCACCCGCCGTGCTGAATGCCTCCAACTCCGGGCAACCGGTCATCCTCGATCAGGACTCGGATGCAGGCCAGGCGTATGCCGATGCCATCGCCCGCCTGCTTGGTGAGGAGCGTCCTTTACGCTTCCTTACCGTCGAGAAAAAAGGCTTTTTCAGCCGTTTATTTGGGAATTAAATCATGGGCTTGCTCAATTTTTTTCGTGGCAAAAAAGAAAACACCGCCAAACTCGCCAAAGAGCGTTTACAAATCATCATTGCGCACGAGCGCGCACAAAATCGCCCCAGCCACGAATTCCTGCCCAAGCTGGAAAAAGAGTTGCTGGACGTGATCCGCCGCTATGTGAACATTGGCGATGATGCGGTCAAGGTCAAACTCGACCGCGATGGCGACGTGGATGTACTTGAACTCAACATTGTTCTGCCGGATCAAGTCGCCAAGGAATAAGCTTGGGCGATGATTCAAAGCACAAGGCGCTGAATATTTCAGCGCCTTTTTTGCGCGAAACTTTACGCAGCAACTAAAACCCCATGAAAGAACTGTTTTCCAAACCCTCCCAAGCTTGGCAACGCCTCGACACCTGGCTGTGGGCTGCCCGTTTTTACAAAACCCGCAGTTTTGCCAAAGAGGCCATTGAAGGTGGAAAAATCAAGCTCAATGACCATGCAGCCAAAGCCGCCTCACACGTCAAACCCAATGACACCCTGCACATCAGCCGCGCCGGTGAAGTTTGGTGTATCCATGTTCTCGGCCTCAATGAAAAGCGCCGTCCTGCTGCTGAAGCGGAAGCACTCTACATGGAAGATGCCGCAAGCCAAGCGCGCCGTCAGCATGAGCAAGAACTGCGCAAGCTCAACGCCATCGAACACAGCCACCAACGACCCAATAGCCACGCCCGTGAGCTGTTGCGCCGTTTGCGCGGAAAAACTTAAAAAACTTTACGCAAATTACGCTTCATTTCAGTAACCAGATTCGCTTCAATCCCTTCGAGGGCTTGCAGGCGGGTATCCGCCGCATTACCCAGCCACTCGATCACCTCAGCGCGTTTCTTGGCGAAATAATCGAGAATAAAGCGCTCGGAAATCAGCATGTATTCAATCGCCTGCTTGGGGTCAGCCTGAACGAAGGGATTACGTGCAATCTTCTTCGCGGCGGCTTCCTGTTGCTCGCAAAACGCATTCAGCAAGAAAAACAGGTTGAGGCGCGCCGAGCGCAAATGGTTTTGCCCCGAGTCCGAACTACCATACAAACTCGCATCGACGATGACATCCAGCCAGCGAATCAGCTGAGACTCAGCCATCACCCATTCTTCATTCATAACCCGCTGATACAAATCGCTGATTTGTTGGCGTAAAAAATCCTCTTTCTTGCTCGAATTCCACGGCATCAGGCGCGCCATCCAGTTGCTAGGCGATTTCACCTGTTCCTCAAGATGTGCCAGTTCTTCAAACAAGGCTGCGCGCACTTTGTCGGCTTCGCTGATTTGCAAACGTTTTTCGCTCATATCGGCAGAAAAAACCTCAAGCTGCAATACCAGATATTCACCTAAACTGCGGTCAACCCTACTTGATACGCTGCGTAAACCGTCCAGGGCTAACCGCAAGTGCTCGGCAAATGCGCCCGGATTTTCCAACGCTTTTATCAACACGACTTCGGCACGCGCCTGACGCGCGCGTTCGGCTTGTAATTCACGCACCTCCTCCCGCAAGCCCAACATGGATTGCGCCATGGAATGGTGCGAAATTTTTTCATTCCGCCAGCGCTCCAAGGTCGGTTCCAAGTCTTGCATTCGATGCTGCAAACGCGATATGGCAATATCCGCTTCGTAGCCGCGCGCCTTGTCCATGGCTTGGAGCACGGTGGAACCCAAGGCCTGATCCATGCGTTGCACTACACGCAACTCCGCCTGGCTGGCTACAAAGACCATTTTTTCCAACACGGCGCGCATGGGTGCGGGAGCATTGCGAATCAACTGGGTCGGAATCGTTTCCGGCATAATATCCAGTGGCAACTTGGCCATTTCGGCAGGTGAAAGCTCCAGCACCATGGCAGTGAACTCTTCAAGGTTTAGGCGTTGGCTCATGACACGGCAGGCTCTGAAAAAATTTACAATGAGTTTATCAAATCTAAAGCATTTGTGCTTGAAGCTCTTGCAATGCAGTGGCGAGCACTAAGCCATTGCGAATGGCATCGGAGACTGACACGCCATCGCGCCAGTTAGCGCGCATCCGCAAACCCTGCAGATGCTGCATCGCCTCATCCAACGCAGCCATGCGTTCAAAATGCCCCAGCTCATATTGCGGAATGGCGCGCGGCCAGTGCTGCACATGACTCATCAGCGGTGCAGCACGCAAGCCCAAAATCGGGCCAAGGTCAGCCAATACCCGCGCCACAATGGCTTCATCCGTCCACGTGCCCACATCTTCATGCCGCCGTCCGCCGATAAACACCGTGAGTAGCACCTGCCCGTCGGGCGCACGACCGGGGAAGAGCGTGCTGGAAAACAGCGCACCCAAGGTGGTCACACGCTCCTTGGCCGGGATGAGCACCCCGAAACCATCCAGCGCGTGTGCCACATCCTCACGCCGAAAACCCAAGGCCACCGACATGACCGGCGGGTAGGGAATCTCGCGCAGCGGCTGCACGCGAACGCCTAAAAACGGCTCCAGCAAAGCGGCACACACCTCAGCAGGCACGGCCAGCACCACGTTCTGCGCCACAAACGCCCCCTGCGACGTATTCACCTGCCAGCCGTCGTGCGTATGCTGCAAACCCTGCACCGTCGCATGCAAATGCAGCGCATCACCCAAGCGCTCCGCTAAGGCATCAACTAACTGCCCCAAGCCACGATCAAAAGAGAACATATGCCCCACGGGCGTGGTTTGTACCTCGGTCTTGCGCGCCTTAAACGCTTTTTTCAGCGCTCCGACAAGCAACGAACCGTGATCGCGCTCCAAGGCATACACCTTGGGCGTGGCCGCCTGCACCGATAGGCGCGCCGGGTCACCCGCGTACACACCCGAGACGAACGGGTCAATCGCCCAATCCAAAAATTCCTGCCCCAAACGACGACGCACGAAATCGGCCACACTTTCCTCAATTTGCGCCCGTCCAATAAACGGTTCGGCCAACAGGCGGAATTTTGCGGCAGGCGAAAACAGGGTCGTGCTCAAAAAAGCGGGCGGCGAACCCGGCAGCTGCACCGCCTGACCATTGCGCACCACATAACGCCGCTTGGCCTCAGAATTCGCCTCGCGCACTTCGGCACGCAACCCCAAACCATCAATCAAAGCCGCAATCGCGGGGTCATTATCCAGCAAGGTATTTGGCCCCGCCTCCAGCATAAAACCCTCATACATCAGGGTTTGTATATTGCCCCCGGCGCGCCCGCTCGCTTCAAGCACGGCAACACGCTGCCCCCGTTGTTGCAGGAAAAACGCCGTACTCAAGCCCGAAATACCCGCGCCAACCACCAGTGTTTGTATTTTTTCCATCGTGACCGTTATCTTATTTACCACGCTTAAAAACCACCGCACCCCACTGCGCCCAGGCTAAACCGCCCAACACCAGCAGCGTCCCCAGCATCGCCGCCACGGATAGCACCTCGTCTTCAAACCACCACCCAAGCCACAAGGCTAACACCGGCGCAAGCAAAGTCACCAACCCCATCAGCGAGGCCGGCAAATACCGCAGCGCAAAGAAAAACAACATAAAGCCGAATACTGAACCAAACACCGCCAAGTAAACAATCGCCCCCCAAGCACGTTCGCTCATCGCTTGTGGCAACAGCTCACCGTCTGGTGCAAGGACTAACCACGTCAATGAAAACAACACCGCCGCCAGCCACAACGCCCCCACACTGGTCACACTACCCGAAATTGGCGCGTTAATTTTCTTCACCAGCACCGTGCTCAACGCATGAATAAACGCGCTTGAGATCATCACCAAAACCGCCCAGCCGCCCACACCATCAAGGTTAAGCTGCTCATGAAAAATCAGCCCCAACCCAGTAAATGCCAACAGCAAGCCGCCTAACCAATAGGCATTCAGCGTGCGCTCGCCCAACACCCAAGCTGCCAATAGACTGGTAAAGAGTGGTGCGGTACCAAACAACACGGACACCATACCACTCGCCAAATGCTGTGCCGCCCAATAGGTGCCGAACATGCCGCCATAAATCGCCAGACTGCCCGCCGCATAAGCCTGCAACGCACGCGGAGCAAACGACATATGCTGCCCCAGCAGCCACAACACGGGCACAGCCACCAGCGCCCCCAGCACCATGCGTGCCGTCACACCAAACAAAAACCCGCCCTCCGCTCCACTCCACTGAATCCCCAGCGGCGTGGTCGCCCAAATCAGCACCACAGCGACATAGGCAAACCCCAGACGGGTATTCGAGGGCTGCGTCACTGCCAAGCCACCTGCATCAAGCCACCCACAGCGTCTTCACATGGGTAAACGCCCGCAACCCCTGCACTCCAAGCTCACGCCCCAAACCCGACACCTTGCAACCACCAAACGGCAAACGCGGGTCGCTTTTGACCATGCCATTCACAAACGCTGCGCCGCATTCCAAACCACGCGCCAATGCCTCACCACGTGCCACGTCGCGCGTCCACACACTGCCGCCAAGACCAAAGCGGCTGGCATTGGCCAAATGCAAGGCGTGCAAATCGTCCTGCGCTACACAAATTGCCGCCACCGGGCCAAAAATTTCCTCATCAAACGCCGCCATACCGGGGCGCACATCCATCAACACGCAAGCCTGCATCGCAGCAAAGCTGCCGGGTACGGCCACACCGCCCAGCACCACACGCGCACCATCGCGCACACTGGATTGCACCTGCTCCAACACCTGTAGCCGCAAATCAGGCCGCGCCATGGGGCCGATCTCGGTGTCTTCCTCCGCCGGATCACCCATGCGCAAAGCCGCCACGCGCAACGTCAAACCCTGTGCAAAATCCTCAGCCAAGGACTCATGCACAATAAAACGCTTCGCCGCAATGCAGCTTTGACCATTGTTTTGAAAACGTGAGAGCACCGCGTTATCCAGCGCCAGCTCCAGATCAGCATCCTCCAACACCAAAAACGCATCCGAGCCACCCAGTTCCATCACCACCGGTTTCAGAGCGGCTCCAGCCAGTGCAGCCACCCGCCGCCCGGCGATTTCGCTACCGGTCAAAGTCACACCATGCACGCGCACATCCTCAATCAGCGCGGGCACAGCCTCACTGCCTACCAATAGCGTACTAAAAACCCCTTCCGGCGCCCCCGCATCTTGAAATAACTCATGCAGCGCCAAAGCACATTGCGGCACGTTCGACGCATGCTTCAGCAAAAAAGTATTCCCCGCCATCACAATCGGCGCAGCAGCACGCAGCACCTGCCAAAACGGAAAATTCCACGGCATGATGCCCAGCACCATACCCAGCGGTTCATAAATCACCCGGCTGGAACGCGCATCCGAAGCCACAACCTCATCCGCCAGAAGCGCCGCAGCCTGCTCGGCATAAAATTCACACACCCAGGCGCACTTCAACACCTCAGCACGCCCTTCACGCATGGGCTTGCCCATTTCCAACGCCATCAAACGCGCATACATCCCCTGACGCTCCCGCAGCAAACGCGCCACCTCAAGCAGCAACGCCGCACGCGGCGCAAATCCACCCTCACGCCAGACAGGAGCCATACGCGCACTGCGCGCCAAGGCATGCTCAATCTCCTGCGGGCTATGCCCCGCAAACTGAGCCAACACGTCGCCATTGAATGGATTGATTGAGACAAACGCCATGCTTCACC
>DYLI01000095.1 GCA_020722165.1 Halothiobacillus neapolitanus
GTAACGTGGCGTGGCGGCGCAGTAGCTCAAGATAGTCCGCACCGGGCAAGTGATGTGCCAGACGCTTTTCTGCGGCATCCAGCCAGTCCCAGGCGCCTTGTCGTCGCTGTGCCAGCATCATCTGGCCAGTGATAAGCTCGACGGCGGCGCGTTGCAGATCGTCGTTGGCTTCGCCTAAAAGAACATCGCGCTGCATTTCAAAGGGCAGGCCAAGTATTAGACGCAAGCGCAAGACCTCGAGGCGATCCGCCCATGCTGTTGCCGTGCGTAGTTTTGCGAGGCGGGTTTGAGCGGCGTGTTCTGGCAGCGGCTCGGCGTGCCAGGCGGCAAGCTCGATCAATCGTGAAAGTCCTTGCAGATTGAGGAGTTGTCCGGGTGTTCCACCGCATCGGCGATTTTGGCGACGAATTGACCGAGTTCGTCGGGGCTGAGCACACTCAACATCCGCCGCATCATGTTCGGATCGACGCGGGCGAGCGATTGCTTGCCGTCGCTTAAGTGAACCACGATGCCGACGGCGGAGAGGCGCACGTCGTCGATGCTGTCCGCCCAGTCCTGGCTGGCTTCATCCAACGTTTGCGCCAGGGCTTCGAGTTCGGCTTCGATGGCGGTCGTGAGGCCATCCTCGCTCACGCGCACGATCATCGCGCCGGTGCCAATCGCATCTTCATGCGCGCTGGTGCGCAGGCCATGCGCGTGGGCGGCGGCGGTAAATTCTTCGTGCGCGCCGGGGTGTAGAAAGGCGAATTCGATAAAGGGCGCTTGAATAAAAGACATGGGTGGATTCCTTGCGGCTCGTTACAATTCGTATATCGTGAATCAGGAGCCGTTTATGTTCAACCAGACCTTTTCAATGACCCGTATGCGGCGGATGCGCCGCGATGATTTCAGCCGCCGTTTGATGCGTGAAAACGCGGTGACGGCGAATGATTTGATTTTGCCAGTATTTGTGCTGGAGGGCGCGGGTCGCACCGAGGCGATTGGCTCCATGCCGGGCGTTGAGCGCCAATCCATCGACGTGCTGTTGCACACGGCGGAGCGTGCGGTGGCGCTGGGCATTCCCATGCTGGCGCTGTTTCCGGTCACGCCGTTGGAACACAAATCATTGGATGCGGCAGAGGCGTGGAATCCAAAAGGCTTGGCGCAACGCACGGTGCGCGAGTTGAAAAAGCACTTCCCGCAGTTGGGCGTGATGACCGATGTGGCGCTCGACCCGTTCACCACCCACGGGCAGGACGGGCTGATTGATGACACGGGTTACGTGATGAACGACGAAACGGTCGAGGCGCTGGTCAAGCAGGCGCTGTCTCATGCCGAGGCGGGCGCGGATGTGGTCGCGCCCAGCGACATGATGGACGGGCGCATCGGGCTGATTCGTGAAGCATTGGAAGCGAACGGCTACATTCACACGCGCATCATGGCCTATGCCGCCAAGTATGCCTCCAGTTTCTATGGGCCATTCCGCGATGCCGTGGGTTCAGCGGGTAATTTGGGCAAGGGGAATAAATTCACCTATCAAATGGATCCGGCCAACAGTGATGAGGCGCTGCATGAGGTGGCGTTGGATTTGCAGGAAGGCGCGGATATGGTGATGGTCAAGCCGGGGCTGCCGTATTTGGACATCGTGCGCCGCATCAAGGACGAGTTCCGCGCGCCAACCTATGTGTATCAAGTCTCCGGTGAGTACGCCATGCTTAAGGCGGCGGCACAAAACGGCTGGCTGGATTGGGAGGCGTGCATGATGGAAAGCTTGGTGTCGATGAAACGCGCCGGGGCGGATGGGGTGCTGACTTATGCGGCGTTGGAGGTGGCGGGGTGGTTGAAACGTTGAATCGATAATTAATTATTAACTTGATGTAAGTTGATAGTTCGTTGTTATGAGCGTGGGCGCGAATTTATTCGCGCATAAGTTATTGTTTTGGAATTTTTTAGCCTGAAAGTCTCGCAAACAGGCGGCGCGCGAAATATTGTCTGCGGTCTATTCTTGAAACAGGCAAAGCGCATTGCGCCCTGCATTTTTGGCTTGATACATCGCTGTATCGGACTGTTTGAATAGTGTGTCGGGCGTTTTTTCTTGTCCTAAAAAGAGCGCAATGCCGATACTGGCCGAGGTTTGGAATTCGCCATCGGTTAATTGAAAGGGAATCTCCAGCGCAGCGCGTATGAGTTCGGCCACATGCTTGGCTTGAGTCGCTGCCTCTAGATCGTCAGCACTCAGGTCTTCGAAAATGACAACAAATTCATCTCCGCCCAGGCGCACGACCAGATCGTTTTCGCGCACCAGTGATTGCAGCCTGCGCGACACATCGATCAGCAGTTGATCGCCGGCATCGTGTCCCCGGGTGTCATTCAGTGTTTTGAATTTATCCAAGTCCAGAATGACCAAGGCACCATGTTTCATGCTTCGAATCGAACGTGCCATGGCCTTGGAGAGGTGCTCGTGCATCAGGCGACGGTTGGGCAGTTGGGTGAGCGGGTCGTAAAAGGCCATGCGCTGCATTTCCTCGCTGGCCGCCTTGTCCTTGGTGATGTCTTCAAGCAGCCAGAGCCAGCCTTTTTGCCCGTCGGGGTCGATAGGCGCAAGTGTGACGCGCAGTGCCATTGGGATGTCCTTAAACCACCAGATCAGGCCACTGAGCGGATCATGGCCACCGTCATTCACAAAAATATTCAGTTGATTACGCAGTTCATCCGCATTGGTCGCGCGCCTTGCAAAGTCGGTCAAGGCTTGAGCCAAGCGCGCCGCATCAACCTTGCCCGGGGTTAAGCCCAAATAGGATGCAGCTTTTGCATTGACATATCCGGGCGCATTGCCCGAAGGCACGATGATGGCGCCCTGGGGTAAAGCTTTAGCCAAGCTGAAAATTTGCCGCTCACTCCTTCGCCATGCTTCTTGCCGCGCGCCCGCGAGTTGGTGTTGCACGTTCAAAGCCGCCAGTGCGAATCGAAAGCTATGTCTCAACATGGTGTCGGGCATGTGAGGCGCAGAAAACCAGATGGCCATAATGCCCACATCCGACTCGGTATCTTGGTGCGCACAGCCGATCATCGCTGTAGCCGTGGCAAGATTCATGCGCGCACGCACCTGAAGCGGCAGAGCTTTTAGGGCTTCCTCGCCCTCAATAAGTTCATCAGAGCACGACTGTACTGGAGGCAGGAAGTAGCCGGTGAGCACAGTCGCAGGCGAAACGCCACGCGTTACGGCGAGGGCAGTGCTTTCTTTTTGCCAGTAAATCACAAGGTCAGCCCCCAGTAGGCTACGCAGGCTTGCGGCCTGATGATCGAGCTTAGTGGATGACGTCGGCATTGAGAAATCCAAGAATGGCGCAGTTCACAGTATCCGGCGCACTGATATGCGGAAAATGCCCCTCGGTATCCAGCACCTGAAAATCCACTGCGCGAGACTCACGCGCCAGCCAAAGAGCCGTATCACGCGGCACCGCCGGATCATGCGCGGCCTGCAATATCTGTGTCGGCACCGACAGCCGCGCTATATCCTGACGATGATCGGAGTGAAAAATGGTCTCTGCGACCGCAGTGGCAATATCGGGTCTTAGTGCCATTAGGGATGTGGTGAACTCCATAGCCAAATGCGGGCGGCTTGTATTGGCGGTCATCATGGCCGCAAAACCATTGGCCCAAGCCACATAGTCCATACGCATTGAGGCAATAAGTTGATTGACCTGTTCCTGAGTGAAGCCGCCCACATAGCCTGTTATGGGTTCGTCAATATAGCGCGGCGAGGCTCCAAGCAAGGTTAAGCGCTCAAACATACCTGGATACGCATTGGCTGCCAGCACTCCCGCCATACCGGCCACAGAATGCCCAATATAGCTGGCCTGATGAATGTCCATGGCCTGCATCAAGGCCGCCAAGTCAGCGGCAAAGCCAAACAGGGTATGGTGACGATTGGCATCGTAAGCCGCCATCGTATGTGGGGTGGCTCCTGCGTTATCAAAGGTTACGACGCGGAACCCGGCATCTACTAAGGCATGAACCTGCGCACGCCAAAAGGACTGGTCGCTGCCGAAGCCATTGCCCAGCACCACGGTAGACTCTCCTGCACCGTGGATGCGGGCATCTAAACGCTGTTCAATATCGGTCTTCATTATGCTCTCCGTGTTTGCGCGTATTTTGGGCTAATGACAGCGATTCAAGCGACCTATGCCATGGCCGCACGAGGCAAAACTTTATTTGTGCAAGCGAGCTTACCATGCAACATAATCTTCATAGTGAATCAATAGGGTTATTAGAAACATGGACTGCTCGTATTTTCAGGCCGGTCTTTGCCGCTCCTGCACATGGATTGAAAAAAATTATGCTAAGCAAATAGTCGATAAACAGGCCGCGTGTCAGGCGGCTTTGCCTGTTGTAGCTGCGGAGGTGTGGGATGCGCCGGTGCCAAGTGCCGAGGCCGGGTTTCGCAACAAGGCAAAAATGGTCGTTGGCGGCACGGTGACGCAGCCGGTGCTGGGCATTACCGATGCGGAAGGGCGGGCGGTGGATTTAACCGCCTGCTCTTTGTATCCGCAGAGAATGCAGGCGGCTTTTGCGCTGATTGGCGAGTTTATTGCGCGGGCAGGGCTTGCGCCTTATAACGTGGCGGCGCGATGTGGTGAACTCAAGTTTGTGTTGTTGACCTATGCGGAACATAGCGGTGAATTGGGTTTGCGTTTTGTGCTGCGTTCAAAGCAGTCTCTGGCTGCGTTGCAGGCGCATTTGCCGGGCTTGTACGCGGCGTTGCCGAGGCTAGCGGTGGTGTCGGTCAATATCCAGCCGGTGCATCAGGCTATTTTGGAGGGTGATGAGGAAATCATCTTGAGTGAGCGCCAAAGCCTGACGATGCAGCTTAACGCTATGAACCTGCATCTGCGCCCACGCAGTTTTTTTCAGACTAATACGCAGGTGGCGGCGGCGCTGTATCGCACGGCACAGGCTTGGGTAGCCGAGCTTGCGCCTGCGAGCGCGTGGGATTTGTTTTGCGGCGTGGGCGGCTTTGCCCTGCACCTTGCGCCCGTGGTACGTGGGCAGGTGACGGGGATTGAAGTGAGTGCAGAGGCGATTGCTTCGGCGCGGCAGACGGCGGCGGAGCTGGGTTTAGGTAATGTGCACTTTCAGGCTTTGGCGGCAGATGATTTTGCTTATGCGCGCCAGCCTTCGCCTGCCAAGACACCAGCCATTGTCGTGGTGAATCCGCCGCGCCGTGGTTTGGGTGCGGATTTGTGCGCCTGGTTAGAGCAATCGAGCGTGCGCTGGCTGCTGTATTCAAGCTGCAATCCGCAAAGCTTGGCGCAGGATTTGGCGCGGATGCCGGGTTTTGTGCCGCTGCGGGCGCAGTTGTTCGATATGTTTCCGCATACGGCACATGGCGAAGTATTGGTTTTATTGGCGCGAAATGCCGGGTCGTTGGCTATAGTCTGAATGTCATTTCAAAAAAGGGGCGAGTGATGAACTTCAAAACGGTGGATTCGGGGCGTGGCGTAGGCTGGATTGGCGATGGCTGGAATCTGGTCAAAGGGCAGCTGGGCGCGTGGATTCTTTTGGTTGTGGTGTATTTGGTGATTGAGATTGTGTTGCAGATTATCCCGTTTGTGGGCGGCATTGTGGCGGCGCTGATTTCTCCGGGCTTGGCGGCGGGGATGTTTTTGGCGGCGCGTTACTCGGATGAGGGCAAAACGGTCGATTTGAATCTGTTGTTTCAGCCCTTGATGGAGCAACGCACACGTGGGCCGTTGTTGACGCTGGGCGCGATGGCGATTGTGTTTGCCATTCTGATCTCTGTTGTGTTGCTTATGATGATTGGCGGTGCATCTCTTGCGGAAAATAACAACATGAGTGCCGATGCTATGCTGGCTTCAGGCATGTTGGGTATTGGATTAGGTGGTATGTTGGTCATTCTGCTGCTCGTCGCGGTGTACAGCATGGCGATGTGGTTTGCCGCGCCGCTGGTGCTTTTTGCAGGTGTTGCGCCGATTGAGGCCATGAAAATCAGCTTCAAGGCGGTGTTGGCGAACTGGTTGCCAGCCTTGGTGTTTGGCCTGCTGATTATTGTGCTGGGCTTTGTGGCCACCATTCCGCTGCTGTTGGGCTGGTTGTTGCTTATGCCGGTGCTGTTCGCGGCCATGTACGTCAGCTACAAGGAGGTGTTTGATGTGCCGGAAGAAAACAGTGTGGTGATGGAGCAGCCGGGCATGGCTTCCTCGGTGATGAAAATGTAAACCCATACGCGATTAGGCAGGAGTAAAAAAGGGCTGACATTTCAGCCCTTTTTGCATAGCATGACCCATGTTGTAACTATGTTTTAACTTTAGGAGGTTGTATGCATATTCGGTTACGCGAGGTTGGTAACTCACGCGGCATTATCATTCCGGCGGCAATGC
>DYLI01000272.1 GCA_020722165.1 Halothiobacillus neapolitanus
CTACCCACGCGGGTGATGTTCATGGTGCAAGGCTTTGAGCCTTGCCCGTGCCACATGGGTATAAATTTGCGTACTGGACAAATCGGAGTGCCCCAAAAGCATTTGTACCACACGCAAGTCGGCTCCGTGATTCAACAAATGCGTGGCGAAGGCATGACGCAGGGTGTGCGGCGAAAGCTCCGTCGTCAAGCCCGCCTGCGCCGCATAGCGTTTAATCAGAATCCAGAACATCTGCCGGGTCATGCCCGCGCCGCGCCGGGTGACGAATAACGCCGCGCTCTCTGCCAAACCTTCGAGCAAGACCGGGCGCGCTTCGGCCAGATAACGCTCAATCCAATACACCGACTCCTCACCCAAAGGCACCAGACGCTCCTTGCGCCCCTTGCCCAACACCCGCACTGCACCGGCGTTGAGACTCATCTGACCAAGGCTTAGGTTAATCAGTTCACTCACCCGCAGCCCTGTAGCATACAAGGTTTCCAGCATGGCTCGGTCGCGCAAACCCAGCGGCGTATCAACGGGCGGCGCGGTAATCAAGGCTTCAACATCGTTTTCACTCAAGGACTTAGGCAAAGGCCGCCCTATTCCCGGCGGCGGAATATCCAGCGTGGGATCAAACTGAATCTCGTTGTTTAGCAGCAACCAGCCATAAAAACGCCGCGCCGCCGACAACATGCGCGCCAAGCTGCGCGCTTGCTTGCCTTCGCTCATTTTCTCGGCAAGATAGCTCAATATATCGCCGCGATTGGCGCGTAATAGAGCTTTTTCACGCAAAGCCAACCATGCCGCAAACACGCGCAAATCAGTTTCATAGGCATTGAGCGTATGCCGCGACAACCCCTGCTCCAGCCAAAACTGCTGCATGACCCGATCAAGCAAGGCTTGTTCGTCATCGCTAATATCAATATGTATCGGTCGCACGCCACGGCTCATAACAAAACCACCTCGCCCCAGGGCGGCCTACGAACGTCGCCGCCCTCGCCCGCAAGCACCCACATCACCGGCACGCTCGGTGCGC
>DYLI01000096.1 GCA_020722165.1 Halothiobacillus neapolitanus
GATATTGAGAGGCAAGCCATTGAGTGACAGTTACGCCATGGCTCAGATTGTTTTAATGCGTTGAGTTTTGTCCTGAAAAGAGCGGAATCTTCCGCTCTTTTTTTATTCCCTGCATTGATGGAGAAAAATAATGAAAGCATCTAAGTTGATTATTGGTCTGGTTATGGGCTCTGGCTTGTTGGCAACGCTTCCGGTTTTCGCCGCCGATGGGCTTAAGCCATTCCTTGCTGCGCCTGCGCAAACGGGCGCTGTCAAGGATGTGAGCGAGCAAATGAAAGGCAAGCTTAAAGAAGCCGGGTTTGTGGTGGTGGGTGATTTTGCCGCTCCGGGGAAATCGCGCGTCCTTGCGGTAACGAGTGATGCTCTGAAAAAGTCTGCCGCCAAAGGTGATCGCAGTGCTTATGGCATCACCATGCGGGTGTCCATGGCCGAGAAGGATGGCAAAGTCAGCGTGAGCTGCACCAATCCGGATTATTTTTCAGCGGCTTATCACATGGGTAATAACGCGGAAGTTAAAAAGGGACTGGAAACCGCTGTGGGTTGTAATGAGCCGTTTGGCGCTGGAGAAATGAGTGCAGCGGATATTGCCGGCTACCATTATGCGATTGGCATGGAGTATCTCGACGATGTTTACACCTTGGGCGAGTTTGCGAGCTTTGATGAGGCGAAAAAGTCGGTTGAAGCGGGTTTGGAGTCGAATAAATCCGGGGTGAAGAAGGTTTATCGTGTCGAGATTCCAGGCAAAAATCAGGTGGTCTATGGCGTGCTCCTGAATACCAAGGCGAGCAACAAGGATGCCGACGACGGTTTTATCATGGGCGTACTGGATCATGGCGACAAAAATCGCCTGGGCTATTTGCCGTATGAGATTTTAGTGAATAACAACAAGGTCGAAGCATTGCACATGCGCTATCGAGCTGCTGTGTATTTCCCGCAATTGCCCATGTTGGGCGATGGCCCGAGCTTCTTCAAACTGCAAGCTTCGCCGGATGCGATTGGCGAAGTTCTGACGGGCGTAGTCACACCCAAGCCTGCTCAGTGATTCTTTTAAGAGCGTGCTTTTGGGAGAAGCTTCCCTTGATTTGATGCTGCTTTTCAGTTCCACCGCACTGGAAAGCTGGTAGTTCGCGGGCGGATGCGTAAAATACCCTCTCTTTTTCGTTATGTTATGTCCAGACTACGGTTTGGCATGATCGGGTGGCCAACAGCCGCCGATCTTTTGAGGGAGTCGCCGTCCGTGGAATTTTTGTCCGGTGGAGAAATTTTTGTCCGTTGCTTGCAGGAAGAAGGCGTTGATATCGTCTTTGGTTATCCTGGTGGCGCGGTGCTGCATATTTATGATGCTCTGTTTCAACAGGAGCAGGTCAAACACATCCTGGTGCGCCACGAGCAAGGCGCGACCCATATGGCGGATGGCTACGCGCGCGCCACGGGGAAAGTAGGTGTCGTCCTGGTGACATCCGGCCCCGGCGCAACCAACGCGGTGACCGGGATCGCCACGGCCAATATGGATTCGATTCCGATGGTGGTGTTTACCGGTCAGGTGCCTACCCACATGATTGGTAACGATGCTTTTCAGGAAGTCGATAACGTCGGCATTACGCGCCCGTGCGTTAAGCATAACTTTTTGATCAAAGACGTGCGCGACATTGCCGCGACCATCAAAAAGGCGTTTTACATTGCCAGCACCGGTCGGCCTGGCCCTGTTTTGGTGGATATTCCCAAGGATATTACTGACCCAAAAATCAAGATTCCGTTCGAGTACCCCAAAGACGTGGTGCTGCGCTCTTACAACCCCGTGTTGAAGGGCGATGACGGGCAAATCAAGAAAGCCGTTGATCTGATTTTGTCGGCCAAGCGTCCCATGCTCTACACCGGCGGCGGCGTGGTGCTTGGCGGCGCATCGGAACAGCTCACGCGCTTTACGCGCATGCTCAATTACCCGATCACCAATACCTTGATGGGCTTGGGTGGCTTTCCGGCCAGTGATCGTCAATTTGTCGGCATGTTGGGCATGCACGGCACTTACGAAGCGAATATGGGGATGCACCATTGCGACGTGCTGATTGCGATTGGCTCGCGTTTTGATGATCGCGTGACCGGCAATTTGGCCAAATTCTGTCCAACGGCCAAAATCGTGCATGTGGATATTGATCCGGCATCGATTTCCAAAAACGTCAAGGTCGATGTGCCTATCGTCGGCCAAGTGGGCGATGTGCTGAATAGCATGATGCAGATTATGGAGCATGAAGGCCGCAAGCCTGATGCTGCGGCGATTGATGCGTGGTGGTCGCAGATTGAGGAATGGCGCGGCCTTGAGTGCATGAAATATGGCTGGAGCGATGAAACCATCAAGCCGCAGTATGTCGTGCAAAAACTTTGGGAAGTGACCGGTGGCGATGCGTACATCACCACCGATGTCGGTCAGCATCAAATGTGGGCGGCGCAGTACTACCCGTTTGACAAGCCAAACCGCTGGATTAACTCGGGCGGTCTGGGCACGATGGGCTTTGGCTTGCCTGCTGCGCTGGGTGTCAAAGCGGCGTTTCCCGATGCTGAAGTGGCCTGTGTGACCGGTGATGGCAGTATCCAGATGAACATTCAGGAGCTCTCAACCGCGCTGCAATACCATTTGCCGGTTAAAGTGATTAGCCTCAACAATCGCTATCTTGGCATGGTGAGGCAGTGGCAGGAGTTCTTTTACGCCGGTCGTTACGCCATGAGCTACATGGAAGCCTTGCCTGACTTCGTTAAGCTAGCCGAAGCCTATGGCCATGTTGGGATGCTGATCGACAAGCCGGCGGACGTTGAAGGCGCATTGCGTGAGGCCTTCAAGCTCAAGGATCGTTTGGTGTTTATGGATTTCCGTACCGAACCGACCGAAAACGTCTATCCGATGGTGCCAGCAGGTGCGGGTCTTAACGAAATGATTTTGGTGTAAAACATGCGGCATATCATCTCTTTACTGATGGAAAACGAAGCTGGCGCGCTGTCGCGTGTGGCGGGCTTATTTTCTGCACGCGGTTACAATATCGAATCGCTGACCGTTGCGCCGACTAATGATGCGACCTTGTCACGCATGACCATTGTGACGCGCGGTGATGAACAGATTATCGAGCAGATTATCAAGCAGTTGAACAAGCTGATTGATGTGGTCCAAGTGCAGGATATTCAGGATGCGCCGCATATCGAGCGCGAGCTGCTGCTCATCAAGCTGCAAGCCACGGGCGAGCAGCGTGACGAAGTGTTCCGCTTGGCGGAAATCTTCCGTGGGCAGATTCTTGACGTGACCGACGCAAGCTATGTGGTGCAAATCACCGGCCCGGGCGCACGTCTGGATGCGTTTATTGAGGCGGTTGGCAACATTCCCGTGATCGAAATGGCGCGCACCGGCGCGCTGGGTCTGTCGCGTGGTTCGTGTGGCATGTCTATTTAATTCTTGCCACAGAGGACACAGAGGACACGGAGTTTTTGTATCGCGTTCGTGTGGGATTTAGCCGGCTCATGCGATGTCCATCACTGCGAAGCCTGTAACTCCTCTGTGCCCTCTGTGGCTAATTTTTGGTTTTCTGATTTTTTGTGGAGCTTTTTTATGCAAATGTATTACGACAAAGACTGTGATCTTTCTATCATCCGCGCCAAAACCGTGGCCATTATCGGCTATGGTTCACAAGGCCATGCCCATGCGCTGAATCTGCGTGATTCGGGCGTTAAAGTGATTGTCGGTCTGCGCGAGGGGTCGTCTTCAGCGATCAAGGCAAAAAACGAAGGTTTGAGCGTGATGAACGTTCCCGCAGCGGTTGCGGCGGCGGATGTAGTCATGATGCTGACCCCGGATGAATTCCAGTCGGCAATTTACGCCTGCGATATCGAACCCAATTTGAAGCAAGGCGCAACGTTGGCCTTCGCCCACGGTTTCAGCATCCTGTACAACCAGATCGTGCCGCGTAAGGATTTGGACGTGATTATGATTGCCCCCAAAGCACCGGGGCACACCGTGCGTTCCGAGTTTGTGCGTGGCGGCGGCGTACCTGATTTGATCGCAGTGCATCAAGATGCGTCGGGCAAAGCGCGTGCGACAGCCATGTCATACGCTTCAGGCGTGGGTGGCGGTCGTACCGGCATTATCGAAACCACCTTTAAAGACGAAACTGAAACCGACCTGTTCGGTGAGCAAGCTGTACTGTGCGGCGGCGCGGTTGAGCTGGTGAAAATGGGCTTTGAAACCTTGACCGAAGCGGGTTATGCGCCAGAAATGGCTTATTTCGAGTGCTTGCACGAGTTGAAACTGATTGTTGATTTGATGTACGAAGGCGGCATTGCCAACATGAATTACTCCATCTCCAACAACGCGGAGTATGGCGAGTATGTGACCGGCCCTGAGGTTATCAACGAGCAATCACGCGCCGCCATGCGCAATGCGCTCAAGCGCGTGCAAAACGGCGAATACGCCAAGATGTTCATCAACGAAGGTCGCTTGAACTATCCTTCCATGACCGCACGTCGCCGTCAGAATGCCGAGCACCCAATTGAAGTGACCGGCGGCAAGCTGCGCGAAATGATGCCGTGGATTACTAAAAACAAGATTGTCGATCAGACCAAGAACTGATTTGTAATGAGTTTTTAGTCGAAGGCCGCCCAGTGCGGCCTTTTTTGTGGCTGATGTTTCTGTGGCAAAAATGATTCCGGGTTAAACTTCACGCCATTCTTTTTCTATGCAACGCCCCATGAATCACGACGACAGCGAATCTATTGACCATCCACGCAGTAAAGCGATTTTTCTGTTGCCCAATTTACTGACCACAGCGGGTTTGTTTTGCGGTTTTTACGCCATTATCGCCGCCACGCAAGGCAAATTTGAGCAGGCGGCGATGGCGGTGTTTTTGGCCATGGTCTTCGATATGCTCGATGGTCGCGTGGCGCGCATGACCAATACCCAGAGCGATTTTGGCGTGCAGTATGATTCGTTATCGGATGTCATTGCTTTCGGTGTTGCCCCGGCGTTGGTGGTGTATTTGTGGGCATTATCGGGGATTGAAGGGCGCTGGGGTTGGATAGGCGCGTTTGTCTATGTCGCGGGGGCGGCGATCCGTTTGGCGCGTTTTAATGTGCAGGTGGATAGCACGGACAAAAATTTCTTTGTTGGCTTGGCCAGCCCCGCCGCAGCGGCTTTGCTGATGGGGATGGTTTGGGTTGCCGAGGAGCACAGTCTGAGCAGCGCCGCTTTCGCCGGTTGGGCGTGGGTACTGACAGTGAGCGCGGGTTTGTTGATGGTGAGCAGTTTGCCGTTTTACAGCTTCAAAAGCTTTGATCTACGCAAGCGCGTGTCGTATTTGAGTGTGCCGCTGGTGATTGTGGTGTTTGCGCTGGCAGCACGTGATTTTGCCTTGACCCTCTGGGGCGTTTTTGTGCTCTATGCCTTGTCGGCACCGCTTTATTTATTGCTGCGCCGTATGCGGCGGGTTAAGCCTGCTTGATATGGCATAGGGATTGCCTTTATATTCACACCATGAACGCTCAATCACGCCAGTTCGCCGATTTCTTCGCTCAAGGCTATTCACTAGCCCTGCGACTGTTGCTGCCTTGCGGCATCTAACTCTTCCCGTGCCTGGCGAGGCCTCAAAATACGTATCCAACCCATTTATGACCCGCCCAGTATCCAGTCTTTGGGTGGTCCGTAGCGTTGAACATTGAGGAATGAAGCCATGAGTAGCAGCCAACTTATTATTTTTGATACCACCTTGCGCGATGGCGAACAAAGCCCCGGCGCAGCCATGACCCGTGACGAAAAAATCCGCATTGCGCGTGCGCTGGAGCGTATGAAGGTCGATGTGATCGAGGCGGGCTTTGCGGCGGCAAGTCTGGGTGATTTTGAGTCGATCAAAGCGATTGCCGAAACAGTCAAGGAATCGACCGTGTGCTCCTTGGCGCGTGCCAGCGAGAAGGATATTCGCGCGGCAGGCGAGGCGATTCGCCCTGCGGCACGTGGGCGTATTCATACCTTTATCGCCACCAGCCCGATTCATATGGAGAAGAAGCTGCGCATGAGCCCTGACCAAGTGGTCGAGGCGGCGGTGCGTGCGGTGAAAATGGCGCGTGAATACACCGATGATGTGGAGTTTTCGGCGGAAGATGCGGTGCGTTCGGACATGGATTTCCTTTGCCGCATTTTCGATGAGGTGATTAAGGCCGGGGCAACCACGCTCAACGTGCCGGATACGGTCGGCTATGCCGTGCCCGAGCAGTGGGGCGCGCGCTTCCGCGAGCTAATTGAGCGCGTACCGAACAGCGACAA
>DYLI01000097.1 GCA_020722165.1 Halothiobacillus neapolitanus
TGTGCGGGGCTGATTGAAACAGGCGCGGTCGAGGTTCTGGATGCGTCAGGCAACTGGCAGATTGCCGGAGCGGATGATTCTGCGGTGGATGAATATCCTGCCGAAGGCCTGCACTTTCGCGTGCGGGGGCAGGAATGGGTGAGCCATACGAAGGCCTACATCATGCTGCACAAACCGGCAGGGACAGAGTGCTCACAAAAGCCTTCGGCGCATCCCAGCGTGTATAGCCTGTTGCCTGCGCCGTTGCGTGCGCGTCCGCACAAGGGCGGCGCGTTGGGCGTGCAGGCGGTGGGGCGTTTGGATCAGGATACGACCGGGCTGCTGTTGTTGAGCGACGATGGTCAGTTTATTCACCGCATGAGTTCGCCAAAAAAGCATGTCGCCAAGGTGTACGAGGTGACGACCAAGCACCCGCTGAATGAGGCACAGGTACAGCAACTTTTGGCGGGTGTGGTGCTGGACGATGATCCCGTGCCCGTCAAAGCCGTCGCAGCGGAATGGGTGTCTATCCATCATCTGCGCCTGACTTTGACGGAAGGCAAGTACCATCAAGTGAAACGCATGCTCGCGGCGGTGAGTAACCGGGTCGAGCGGCTGCATCGCTCACAGATTGGCGGCTTGGCTTTGCCGGATGATTTATTGCCCGGACAGTGGCGCTATTTGAGCGCGCAGGAGTTGCTCATAGTGCAAGGTCGATAAGGCTCGATAGCCTGTAGCCCGGATGCCAATCCGGGGCAGGTATCACCACAGGCGCGAGCGTACCCGGATTGCGCGGCGCTTCATCCGGGCTACCTTGCACCGGTTTTAAAGTCCAGCCTTGACCCCGTGTTGACGGTCGTCTAGCCTCTGGAGAACTTGGGTTGTCTGGCGGTAGACGAATGAAATATCAGAAGGTTTTTGGACGTGTCATGTTGGCGTTGCTACCAATATTGGCGTTAAGCCATGGTTGTGCTGGCTCGGCACTTGATGCGGATACCATGCGCACGCTGCCCATCATTATCAAAATGAATCACGCTGCCGATGAAGTGGCTTTACGCGCACGTCTGCCCGCATTGGCGGCGGCGTGTGAACTTGAATTGGAGTATGTGCGACCGATGTCCGGCGGGGCGCATGTGTTGCGTATGCGCGCCGATATGCCGGAGCAGGGTTTGGGTTGCCTGCGGGCGCAGCCGGAGGTGGTGTATGCGCAGGAAGATAAATTGGTTCGCCCAATGAGCGGAGGTGCACAATGAGCAAGAATATGACTTTGAAGCCTGTGGTGTTGGCTTTGGCGGCTGTGTTTGCGCTGCCGTCGTGTTGGGCGAGTGAGAGCATGGTCACGCAGTTGATTGTGCAGCCTGCGGACTTTCATTTGGCTCATGCGCGCGCCATGAACGCCGGGGAAATGGTGCGCTTTAGCCAGGCCGCGCAACTTGATTTGCAGCACGCTCGCGCCATGTCGGGGCAGTCTCAGGTGTTGCGTTTTCCCAAGGCTTTGACGCAAAGTCAGGCCGAAGCCGTGGTGGCGCGCTTGCAGGCCAGTGGCTTGGTGACGTTCGCGCAGATTGATCGCCGTGTGTATCCGCGCATGGTGCCGAACGACCCGCGCTTTAATGAGCAATGGAACTATCAAAACCTCGTCACCGGCAAGCCGTATGGCGAGAATAATTACGGCCTGAATCTGCCAGGGGCGTGGGACATCACGACGGGCAGTCCGTCGGTGGTGGTGGCCGTGTTGGATACCGGGCTACTGCCGCATCAAGATATTGATGGCGATATCCTCGATGGTGTGGGGCGCGTGGTTGCCGGCTACGATTTTATTAGTGACCAGAGCACGGCCAATGACGGCGACGGGCGTGACGCGAACCCGACCGACCCCGGTGATTGGGTGGAGGCCAACAACCCAGTTTGCGGTGATGGCACGTTTCACCCAAGCAGTTGGCATGGCACGCATGTGTCCGGAATCGTGGGTGCGTTGAGCAATAACACCCTTGGTGTTAGCGGCGTGGCCTGGCAGGTGGGTGTGCTGCCCGTGCGCGCATTGGGGACGTGCGGCGGTTTGACCTCGGATATTATCGACGCCATGCGCTGGTCGGTGGGCTTGCCGGTGCCCGGCGTGCCGGATAACACTCACCCTGCACGCATTTTGAATATAAGCCTTGGCTCTGGAGGGGTGTGTACGCCTGCTGAGCAGTCCGCCGTGGATGACGTGCTGGCCAAAGGCGGGATGCTGGTGGTCGCAGCGGGGAATGCCAGCCAAAACTTGAGTGTTGCGCCAGAAAGCCCGGCATCCTGTCGCGGGGTGTTCGCGATTGCGGCCACGGACAGGCAAGGTCAACTTGCTTCTTACAGTAACTTTGGCAGTACGGTGGTATTGTCCGCGCCCGGCGGTGACACTCCTTTCGATACGGCTATCTTGTCGACCATGGATCAAGGGGCAAGGGGCGCTTTATTGGACAATAGTTATGCCGTAAAGCAGGGAACGAGCATGGCCGCGCCGCATGTTAGTGGGGTGCTTGCGCTCATGCTCTCCGTGAAGCCCAATCTTTTGCGTGATGACGCATTGAGCGCACTTAAATCGTCAGCGACCGCATTTCCCACATATAGCAACAATCCGGACTTTAACTGCACCACATCGACCTGTGGTGCAGGCATTGTGAATGCGCAAGCCGTATTAAGCCTGATACAGGGTGCGCCTGTGCCGCCACCGCCTGAGCCCCTACCACCACCTCCTGAGCCAATACCACCTCCGGCACCACTACCACCACCGCCGGCACCTCTACCGCCAACACCAGAACCCCTGCCCTCATCGGGGGGCGGCGGTGCGATGGAGTGGCTTGGATTGTTCGGCTTATTCGGTGCGGCGGCTTTACGTCAGCGTCAGCGTCGTCGTAGCGCAGTGAAGGCGGCATAAGCACTGGCGAGGAAAGTGCCCCACACTGCGCCCCATTGATGTGCCGCATGAATCACTGGCGCGCCAATCAGTTCAGCGCTGCCGGTATTGAATTGGGTCTCAAAGAACAATTTGGCAATCAGCGCAGCGGCGGCCACAAGGCGAAAGCGTGCGCTTAAGTCGTGCGCCAAAATAATGCCGGCAGCAAACAGGCCATGCAGCACACCGGAAGCACCGGCGTAATGGATGAGTTGGGGTTCGCTCAGCCACAGCGCCAACGAAATACCGATGGCAATGCCTAGACTCAGCAGCAGGGGGCGCGCCAGACTCAGCGCCTCGCCAAACACGCTCACAATACCGAGCAGGCCGAGTGCGTTCATGAGCAAATGTGTGGTGTTGAGATGCACAAAATGCCCGCTCAACACGCGCCAAAACTGCCCGTCGAGAATGGCGGGGCGGGAGTAGTCCCATTGCGCTAAGCCGCCGATGTATTGCATCGTGACCCAAATCATCAAGAGTAGCCATGTACTCCAATAACGCATTATCACGTGCGTTATGGTCTTGAGCCGTGCGGATTTTGTTAACATGCAGGTATGAAAATGAATTCCCAAAAAATTGCCATGCACGTCATGGCGGTGTACAGCGTCAAGGGTGGTGTAGGCAAAACCACCAGCGCACTCAATCTTGCCATGTTATCTGCCTTGCAGGGGCGGCGCACACTGTTGTTCGATCTTGATCCGCAGGGTGCGGCCACCTGGATGCTTGATGGTGGCCTGCCCAAGGCAAATAAGGTCGACATGCGGCGTATGCTCAAGGGCAAGGACTTGGACGCGCGCTTGCTTGATACCAGCTACAAAAATCTCATGCTCTGGCCAAACGGCCCGGAGCACGCTGATTTGTCGCTGGAACTGGCCGAGATGAAACATGCCACCGAACGTTTGGCGCGCTTACTGGAGCGTTTGGAAGGGCAGTTCGACGAGGTGGTGCTGGATTGCCCGCCTGGGTTGGGTTTAGTGGCAGATAATATTTTTGAAGCGGCGCATGATGTGCTGGTGCCGCTAATTCCTGCGCCCTTGTCGTTGCGCGCGGCTTTGCAAGTGCGCGATGCGCTGGCGGCGCGCCCCAAGGCACCGCGTATGAGCGCGTTTTTAAGCATGGTGGATCGTCGTCGCGGGCTGCATCGGCAGTTTGTCGAGGAGCATGGCACCGAGTTGCCGGAGCTTTTGCCTGAATGGATTCCGGCCAGCAGCGAGATTGAGCGCCAGACGGTGAGCCGTGCTCCTGTGACCTTTGCGCAACCTCGTTCGGAGGCGGCGCAAGCCTATTACCGTTTATGGCGCGCGATTCATGTGCCCTTGGCGGATTAAATAATGTAGGTGCGAATTCATTCGCACGCTCCTTCTAATCGTGCGACAAGTCGCACCTACAGGTGTCACATCCTATGTCCTTACACATCATCATTCTTGCCGCAGGCCAAGGCACGCGGATGCGCTCCAGCTTGCCCAAAGTTCTGCACCCCATCGCCGCCCGACCCATGCTGGAGCATGTGCTGGAGACGGCGTATGCACTTTCACCCGCGCAAGTGCATGTGGTGATTGGCCACGGTGCAGAGGCCGTGCGCACCCAACTTGCGGCGTATCCTGTCACTTGGGTGAGTCAGGAGCAGCAGCTCGGCACGGGTCATGCCGTGCTGCAAGCCATGCCGGGCATACCCGATGATGCGCAGGTGTTGATTCTGTATGGCGATGTGCCGCTGATTCGTGCAGCGACCTGCCAGCTGTTACTGGATGCTTTGCAACAGGCCGATCTTGCACTGCTTTCGGTGGCGTTGGCCGAGCCGCGTGGCTATGGACGTATTCTGCGCACGGCGACTGGGCAGGTGGTGGGTATTCGTGAGGACAAGGACTGCACTCCCGAGCAGCGCCTCATCCGCGAAGGTAATACCGGCCTGATGGCGGTGCTGGCGCGTGGATTGCGCGCGTGGCTGGACAATCTTTCCGCCGACAACGCGCAGGGCGAATACTACTTGACTGATGTGGTCAGCATGGCGGCGCAGGACGGGTGCGTTGAAGCCGTGATTGCCGCCGACGAACACGAGGTGGCCGGGGTGAATTCACGCGCGCAGTTGGCGGCTTTGGAGCGCGTGTATCAGGCGCATCAGGCTCAGGTGCTCATGGACGAAGGCGTGAGCCTGGCCGATCCGGCACGGCTGGATGTGCGCGGGCGGGTGGTGGCGGCGCGCGATGTATTTATCGACATAAATGTGCTGCTGGAAGGCGAGGTGGTGCTTGCGCCCAACGTGCGTATCGGTGCGGGCAGTGTGCTCAAGGATGTGGTGCTGAGCGAGGGCGTGGAGATTCGTCCATACAGTATTTTGGAGGGCGCGAGCATCGGCGCGGGCGCGGTGATTGGGCCGTTTGCGCGCATTCGTCCGGGGACAGTCTTGGCGGCGAGGGTGCATGTTGGCAACTTCGTCGAAATCAAGGCGAGTCAGGTGGGCGCGGGCAGCAAGATGAACCATTTGAGTTACATCGGTGACAGCGAAATCGGCGCGGGCTGCAATATCGGCGCGGGCACGATTACCTGCAATTACGACGGCGCGAACAAGCATAAAACGCTGATCGGTGACGATGTATTTGTCGGTTCAGATACGCAGCTGGTCGCGCCGGTGACGGTTGGCTCAGGGGCAACCATTGGTGCGGGTAGTACGATTACCAAGGATGTTGAGCCGGGCGCATTAGCCTTGTCGCGCCCACCGCAAATCCAGCGTAATGGCTGGAAGCGACCACGCAAAGGCGGGTAGTTATTCAAGCACAGTCCGTGATGTCATGGGCGCGTGATTTGGGTCTACACTCGTGAAAATTAATCCGAGGACTGTGAGCATGAAAATCTCTCGTTGGCTGGCTGTATTGAGTTTTGGCTTGTTACCACTTTCCGCCCCCGCCTTGGCCGATACCGATTTACTCGGCTTCAAACTGCGCACGCTGGCGGGTGAGAGTGTCGTGGATTTGCGCCAAGCCTATGCTGGCAAAGTGGTGCTGATGGTGAATACGGCGAGTAAGTGCGGTTTTACCGACCAGTTTGAGGGGCTGGAAGCCTTGTATCGTAAGTACAAGGATCAAGGGCTGGTCGTACTGGGCTTTCCGTCGAATGATTTTGCCAATCAAGACCCCGGCTCGGAAAAGGAAATCCAGGCGTTTTGCCGCAACACCTACAGCGTAGAATTCCCCATGTTTGAAAAGCTGCATGTGCGTGGCAATGAAGCCCATCCTTTGTTCAAGGCGCTTGCCGCACACCCCGAGGGCGCAACGCCGAAGTGGAATTTTTATAAATTTTTGCTGGATCGTAACGGACACTTGGTGGAAAGCTGGGG
>DYLI01000098.1 GCA_020722165.1 Halothiobacillus neapolitanus
CCATGCTGCTGCATGGTTTTGGGATCGTAGATATTGCGGCCATCGAAAATGAGCGGCGTTTTGAGGCTATTGAAGGCATCAAAATTGGGTGAGCGGAAGATTTTCCATTCGGTAACGATGGCGAGGGTATCGGCACCTTTTAACGCTGCATCGGGATGCTCGCACAGGCACAGGTCGTCGCGTTGACCGTAAATACGCTGGCATTCGTCCATCGCCACGGGGTCGTAGGCTTGCACACGTGCGCCCGCAGTCCACAGGCTTTCGAGCAATACGCGACTGGAAGCTTCTCGCATGTCATCAGTATTGGGTTTGAAGGCCAGTCCCCATACGGCAATGATTTTGTCTTTTAGGTTGCAGTTGAAGTGGCGATTGATTTTGTCGAACAGGACGTTCTTTTGCGCATCGTTGCGTGCTTCGACCGCGCTGAGTACTTTGGCATCAAAGCCGACATCGCGCGCCGCGCGCTCCAAGGCTTTGACATCTTTGGGAAAGCAGGAACCGCCGTAGCCGCAACCGGGGTAAATGAAGTGGTAGCCGATGCGCGGGTCGGAGCCTATGCCTATCCGTACATTCTCAATATCAGCTCCCAGGCGTTCTGCGAGCATGGCCATTTCGTTCATAAAGCTGATTTTGGTGGCCAGCATAGCATTGGCGGCATATTTGGTGAGTTCTGCCGAGCGGATGTCCATAACAATCATTTTGTCGTGGTTGCGGCTGAACGGTGCATAAAGTTCACGCATTTTGGCGGTGGCTTCGGCGCTGTCGGTGCCGATGATAATGCGGTCGGGCTTCATAAAGTCTTCAATGGCCGCGCCTTCTTTTAGGAATTCGGGGTTGGATACGATATGAAAGTCCACCGCACTATCTCGTTGTGCAAGGATGTTTTGCATAGTGGCGCGCACTTTGTCGCCCGTGCCCACGGGGACAGTGGATTTGTCGACAATGATCTTCGCGCTAGTCATGTGTTCGGCGATGGTTTTTGCCACGCTTAAAACATAACTCAAATCGGCAGAGCCATCCTCGTCGGGCGGCGTGCCTACGGCGATGAACTGCATCTCGGCGTGGGCAACGGCGCGTTCCATGTCGGTTGTGAAGTCGATGCGGCCAAGCTTCATCACGCGCTTGATGATGTCATCGAGGCCAGGTTCGTGGATCGGCAGGATGCCTTGTTTGAGGCGTTCGATTTTGCCTGCATCAACGTCAACGCAGAGTACGTCGTTGCCGACATCGGCAAGACAGGCGCCCGTGACTAATCCAACATAACCTGAGCCAAAAACGGTGACTTTCATCGGTGTGTCCTAGGGTTTTACATGTTCAATCGTGGCAAATTATTGTGTGAAATGTTTATACCATGCGGCGAAATGCTGCAAACCCGTTTCGATCGTGGTGCTGGGTGCAAAGCCGGTGTCGTGCATTAAATCGCTCACGTCTGCATAGGTGGCGGGTACATCGCCTGCTTGCATGGGGCGCATGATTTTTTCGGCTTTGCGCCCTAATGCAGCTTCAAGCGCGTCGATAAAGCGCGATAAGGCGACCGGATTATTGTTGCCGATGTTGTAAAGGCGATAGGGTGCGGGGCTGCTGCTTGGGTCGGGTTGTGTGCCATTCCAGTTGGGATTGGGCGCGGGCGGGCGGTCGAGCACGCGCAGCACGCCTTCGACAATGTCGTCGATGTAGGTGAAGTCGCGCTGCATCTGGCCGTGGTTGTAAACCTCAATCGGACGGCCTGCGAGGATGGCTTGGGTGAATTTGTAGTAAGCCATGTCGGGGCGACCCCAAGGGCCGTAAACGGTGAAAAAGCGCAGTCCAGTGGTAGGCAGGCGATAGAGATGTGAGTAGCTGTGCGCCATCAATTCGTTAGCTTTTTTGGTGGCCGCGTAAAGGCTGATGGGGTGGTCAACATTGTGCTGTGTTGAGTATGGCATGGCGGTGTTGAGGCCATACACCGAGCTGCTGGAGGCGTACACGAGATGCTCGATGTCGTGATGGCGGCAGCCTTCGAGGATGTTGATGAAGCCGACAAGATTACTGTCCACGTAGGCGTGCGGATGGTCGATGGAGTAGCGCACGCCGGCTTGGGCGGCGAGATGAATCACGCGCTGTGGCTTGTGTTGTGCGAATAGCGCGCTCATGGCATTGCGATCGCTCAGTTCGCCCTGGATGAATTGGAAATTAGCGTGTGCGCCGATCTGTGCGAGGCGGGCGTGTTTGAGTTTGACATCGTAATAATCGTTGAGGTTATCGAGGCCAATGACGTGCTCGCCGCGCGCGAGCAGGGCTTGAGTGACATAAAAGCCGATAAACCCGGCCGCACCGGTGACAAGAATGCTCATGGCGTGTTTTGCTCACAAATCATGCGCACGGCGCGCGGGTAAAGTTGGTGTTCAATCTGGTGGACGCGCTGTTGTAGCGTGTCGGCGGTGTCATTCGCCAATACCGGGATGCGGCTTTGCAGAATAATGGGGCCTTCGTCCACATTTTCGGTCACAAAATGCACTGTTGCGCCATGTTCTGTGTCTCCTGCTTCAAGGGCGCGGGCGTGCGTGTGCAGGCCGGGGTATTTGGGCAGGAGCGAAGGGTGAATGTTGACCATCTTGCCCACAAAGTGGCGCACGAAGGCGGGCGTGAGGATACGCATGAAGCCTGCGAGCACCACCAAATCCGGCATGTAGGCATCAATGCGCGCCATCAGTGCGGCATCAAAATCCTCGCGCTCGGCGAAGTCTCTATGGCTGAGATGTTCAGTGGGGATATTGGCATTGCGTGCCCGTTCAAGGCCATAAGCTTCGGCACGGTTGCTGATGACCGCAACGATCTGGCCGCCGCCGAGTTCAGCGCGTTGTTGCGCGTCGATCAGGGCTTGCAGGTTGCTGCCGTGGCCGGAAATGAGGACGACGATGCGGGTCATTAAATAAGAATCACACCTTCGTTGCCGCCGCGCTTGACCATGCGCCCCATAACCCACGGACGCTCACCAGCGGCTTGCAAGCGTGCGATGAGGGCATCGACTTTATCCGGCGCGACCATCAGGGTCATGCCCACGCCGTTGTTAAATGTGCGGTACATTTCATGTGCTGCGACATTGCCGCCTTCACGAATCCACTGGAACACAGGTGCGGGTGTCCATGAGGCGGTATTGACCTCGGCGGCAAGCGCTTCGCCATACACGCGCGGCAGGTTCTCGGTCAGACCGCCGCCGGTAATGTGACACAGGCCATGAATGCCGGAATCAGCATCACGCAACAGCGGCAACAGGCTCTTCACATAAATCCGCGTTGGCGCGAGAAGGGCATCCGCCAGACTCACCTCGCCACAAGGTTGGTTCAAATCGGCTCCCGTGACCGCCAATACCTTGCGAATCAGCGAATAGCCATTGGAATGCGCGCCGGAAGAGGGCAGGCCGATCAGCACGTCACCTTCAGCAACCTGCGTGCCATCCAGCATCTGGTCTTTCTCGACGATGCCCACGGTGAAACCAGCGAGGTCATAATCGCCTTCTTCATACATGCCCGGCATTTCCGCCGTTTCGCCGCCCACCAGCGCACAGCCCGCTAGCTCACAACCTGCGGCGATGCCGGTGACGACGCGTGCTGCCACATCAACGGACAGCTTACCGGTGGCATAATAATCAAGGAAAAACAAAGGCTCCGCGCCTTGCACAAGAATATCGTTAACGCACATGGCGACCAGATCAATGCCGATATGGTCGTGACGATCCAAGTCGATGGCTAGACGCAACTTCGTGCCGACGCCATCAGTTCCCGAAACCAGTACGGGCTTTTTGTAGCCTTCCGGCAACTCGAACAACGCGCCAAAGCCGCCGAGCCCACCCAAAACCCCAGGACGACGGGTGCGCGCCACAGCGGGTTTGATGCGCTCGACCAGCGCATTGCCTGCGTCAATATCAACACCGGCGTCGCGGTAGCTAAGGGCGTTTGAGTCGGCGGAAGTAGAGTTCATGGTGTGCATATTGGGGCTTAAATCGGGTGTGCTATTGTACATGCCAAGTGAATAAAAAGAGTGCCACTGTGCTCAAACATCTGCCCAATTTGATTACGCTGGCGCGTATGGCGCTGATTCCGTGGATTGCGCTGGCTTTATATGAGGCGCGCTACGCGGAGGCGTTCGCCTTATTTGCGCTCGCGGCGTTTAGCGACGGTGTGGATGGCTTTCTGGCGCGGCGCTTTGGCTGGACCAGTCGTTTGGGCGCGATTCTCGACCCGCTGGCCGATAAGGGTATGATTCTGGCGGCTCTTTTGGCGCTGGTTATGGCGCAGGTATTGCCTGTGTGGTTGTTTGTTATGTTGCTGCTGCGTGATCTTTCGATTGTGGCTTTGGCAACGCATTACAACTTTTTCGTGCGCCGTGGCTTTGTGCCTCGCCCGTCTATCCTTGGCAAGCTGCATACCGTGCTCGTCGCCGCGCTGATATTGGTGGTGATTCTTGACGCATGGCAGGGCTGGGGGCTGGATAGTTTGCGCGATGGGCTGTTGATCGTGGTTGCCCTGTTCACCGTGGTCAGCGGTGTTGATTACTACGTTCAATATCGCCGCTTGCCGGGCAAGGATGCCGCCCCTTGAGCGCTGCCGTGCAAAGCGTTTTTGACTTTGGTACACAAGCGCAACATACCTTTGAGCAATTTGTGCCGGGCGCGAATGCCGTCGCCTTAGGTTTGGTGATGCGTCTGGCCGAACGGATGGGCGAGCCGCAACTTTATGTCTGGGGCGCACCGGGAAGCGGCAAAACCCATGTACTGCAAGCCGCCTGTCAACGCATGGGTGCGCAGGGTTTGCCTGCGGCTTATCTGTCGCTGGCCGAAGCGTTGCATCCGGGGGTACTGGATGGATTGGAACAGCTTGCCTTGGTCGCGCTCGATGATATTCAGGCCGTCATGGGGCAGGAAGCATGGGAGCTCGCCTTGTTTGATCTGATTAACCGCCTGCGTGAGCAGCACGTCCCCCTGCTTTTGTCGGCGGATGCCCCGCCTTCTAGCCTGGCGGTGCGCCTACCGGATTTGGCCTCGCGCCTAGCCTGGGGGCCGGTATTGCGGCTGGAGGTTTTGGATGACGCAGGCAAGCGTGAGGTTCTGCGCACCCACGCAGCGGAGCGCGGCATGGAGCTACCCGACGAAGTGATTGATTTCATGTTCGCGCTTTTGCCGCGTGGTTTGCCTAGCCTGCTGGCGGGGTTGGAGCAGCTTGACCGTGCTTCAATGCAGCGCAAAAGGCGCGTGACCTTGCCGCTGGCGAGGGAGGTTTTGGCATGAATCTTTGTTGTGCTAACTGAAAACTTGACTTTAATTATTTTTGTAACAACATTAAAAAATGAACACGCGCTTTGTTTGGGATGTTGCCAAGTGTGAATCCAATCTCGACAAGCACGGTTTGGATTTTATTGATGCCGTGATGGTGTTGGAAAGCCCTTATCGGCTTGATGTGGAGAGCGTGCGCGGCGGTGAAATACGGACGCAATCGTTCGCCTATGTATTTGAAGTGTTGTCCGTTTTGACGGTGGTGCATGTGGCGCGTGCAGATACCTTGCGGATTATCAGCTTTCGCCTAGCAAGTATTGATGAAAGGAGTGCCTACCATGAGTGGCTTGAAACAGACTTCAATGACAGCGAATGACATGCTCGCTGCCCGCGAGCGTGGTGAAAGCAAGACCGATTTGGCCAAAGTTCGCGCCGCAGCGCCGTATTTTTGGAGTGGCGAGAGCGAGGAAGAGCGCTCCTTGAGCCGTGCAGAGATGCAAGCAGGGATTGAAAGTTACCGCCGCAAGCGCGGTCGCCCCAGCGGGAGCTGCAAAGAGTCAACCACGATTCGGTTCGATCGCGACATTCTGGAAGCCTTCCGCGCAGGCGGTGCAGGCTGGCAAACCCGCATCAATGCGGCGCTGCGCGACTGGCTTAAAACCCATTCGTCGGTTTAGTTCTGCGCCATGCGCAACACTCTGACCGAGCCGCTGCACATTGAGGACAAGCGTCGCAAGCACATCGTGACGACGGTCTGCCCGCGCCTTGTGACCCATAACGCCAAGCGTCTGGCGGGCAAATACCGCGAGCGCATCCCCGTCGATTTGCGCGCAACCTCTTTTGAAGAAGCCCGTGAGGCTAGCTCGCTGGCGGCAATGGGATTGTTAGACCTGTAAGCGATTTCCCATGTGATGTGAAGCTGATCAATCGAGTCTGACCCCATTGATTCT
>DYLI01000273.1 GCA_020722165.1 Halothiobacillus neapolitanus
ACCATGGGACTATCCACCGTCGCCATCGGCCTATTGCCCACCTATGCGTCGATCGGCATTCTCGCGCCGATCCTGCTGGCGGTATTCCGCTTCGGCCAAGGCTTGGGGCTGGGCGGCGAATGGGGCGGCGCGGTGCTACTGGCCACCGAAAACGCCCCGCCGGGCAAGCGCGCCTGGTTCGGCATGTTTCCGCAACTGGGCGCACCGATCGGTTTCGTGCTCTCAACCAGCACCTTTTTGCTGCTCACCGCCCTGCTCAGCGAGCAAGAATTTTTCGACTACGGCTGGCGCATCCCCTTCCTCGCCAGCGCCGTATTGGTGATTGTCGGCCTGTATGTGCGCTTGCAGCTCACCGAAACCCCGGCGTTCAGCAAAGCCATGGAAAACAATCAGCGAGTGCAATTTCCCGCCTCCAGCGTGTTGCGTCATCACTGGCGCGCACTGATACTCGGCACCGTCATCGGCCTGTCGGCCTTCGTCACCTTCTACCTGATGACCGTGTTCGCCCTGACCTATGGCACGTCCAAAACCGGCCTCGGCTACAGCCGCGAAACCTTTTTATTCGCCCAACTCTTCGGCGTTTTGTTTTTCGCACTCACCATTCCGATCTCCGCACTTCTGGCGGATAAATATGGCCGCAGGCTTACGCTAATGGCCGTGACAGTCGCCGTTTTCCTCTTCGGTTTTGCGCTTGCACCGCTATTTGGCGCGGGCAACCTGACCGGCGTTGTCCTGTTTTTAGCGATTGGATTAGGCCTCATGGGGCTGACCTATGGCCCTCTCGGCACGATTTTGTCAGAACTCTTCCCTACAGAAGTGCGCTACACCGGCTCATCGCTCGCCTTCAACCTATCGGGTATTTTTGGCGCCTCCATGGCTCCATACATCGCCACCTCGCTCGCCACGCAATACGGCCTCGCCTATGTCGGCTACTACCTGTCAGCGGTTGCGCTGCTGACCCTGATCGGCTTGTTTTTGATGAAGGAAACCAAGGACAAGGC
>DYLI01000099.1:0-1628 GCA_020722165.1 Halothiobacillus neapolitanus
CGCACGCCGTTGATGGTCTTGACTGCCCAGTCGATAATCGTAAGCGTGCGCAGTCCAAGAAAGTCGAACTTGACCAGCCCAATGGCTTCCACATCATCCTTGTCGAGCTGGCTAACAATGCCTTCTTCGCCTTCGGTGCGGTATAACGGCGTGAAATCGGTCAGCGCGCCGGGAGCAATCACCACCCCCCCGGCGTGCTTGCCCGCATTGCGCGACAAGCCTTCGAGTTGCAGCCCCATGTCCAGAATGGCTTTGACTTCGTCGTCGTTGTCGTACCGCGCCTTGAGCTCTTCAGTCTTGTTGATGGCATCCTGCAAGCCGATACCCAGTTCCAATGGAATCAGCTTGGCAATGCTATCGACAAAGCCGTAACCATTACCCAACACGCGCCCGACATCACGCACCACTGCCTTGGCCGCCATGCTGCCGTAGGTAATGATTTGCGACACGCTCTCGCGTCCGTAGGTGCGCGCCACGTAATCAATCACTTCGTCACGGCGTTCCATGCAGAAATCCACGTCGAAGTCCGGCATGGACACCCGTTCCGGGTTCAGGAAGCGCTCGAAAAGTAAATCATAAGGAATTGGGTCTAAGTCAGTGATTTTTAATGAGTAGGCCACCAGCGAACCCGCACCTGAACCGCGCCCTGGGCCGACCGGAATGTCGTTGCGCTTTGCCCACTGGATAAAGTCGGCCACGATCAAAAAATAGCCGGGAAAGCCCATTTGCAGGATGGTATTCAGCTCGAACTTAAGGC
Source organism: Halothiobacillus neapolitanus (assembly GCA_020722165.1). Classification (GTDB taxonomy): domain Bacteria; phylum Pseudomonadota; class Gammaproteobacteria; order Halothiobacillales; family Halothiobacillaceae; genus Thiofaba. Next base: position 758 of record DYLI01000099.1, read on the forward strand.
GCTCAAAATACAGGCTGCGCTTGGCCTCAGGATCGGGGTCATCGGCCTTGATAATGCTTTGCAGGCGATCTTCCAGCCCGCGCTCGGCTTCCTGGGTAATAAATTCGGCTTCGGTCATGCCTGCGGGAATCGGGAATTTCGGTAACACCGGCTTACCCAAGGTCAAGCTTACGGAGCAACGCTTGGCGATTTCAACCGTGTTTTCAATCGCTTCCGGCAGGTCTTTGAATAACTCGATCATCTCCTGCGGCGAGCGCAAATACTGCTGTTCGCTGTAGATGCGTGGGCGTTTGGGGTCATCCAATACCCGGCCTTCGTGAATGCACACGCGCACTTCATGCGCCTCGAAATCATCCGCCGCCAAAAATCTCACATCATTGGTGGCAACGATTGGCGCGCTAAATTCAGCCGCCAAGGCGACGCTGCGATGCAGCACATCCTCCTCGCCCGCGCGCCCGGTGCGACTGACTTCCAGATAAAAACGCTGCGGGAACACGCGCATCCAATGCTCAAGCAAAGGCGCGGCCTGTTGTGGTTGATTGCTCAGCAAAGCCTGCCCAATCTCACCCGCCCGCCCGCCGGACAGGGCGATAATCCCCGCGCAGGTTTCCGGCGTGAGCCATTCGCGCGCCAAGGTTGCTACGCCCGCGCTCAAGCCCTCCATATAACCACGCGACACCAAGCGCGTCAGATTACGAAAGCCCTCATTATTTTGCGCCAGCAGCACCATGCGCGTGCTGTCCTTGTCCGCCTGCCCGCGCAGCACCACATCCACGCCAAGAATCGGCTTAATCCCCGCGCTCTGCGCCGCTTTGTAAAACTTCACAAAGGCAAAAAGATTGCATTGATCGGTCAATGCGAGTGCAGGAAT
>DYLI01000099.1:1728-6139 GCA_020722165.1 Halothiobacillus neapolitanus
GATGCGCGCATCCAAACCGCGCTGGCTGCAAAGATGACGAAACCAGTGTGTACCGATGCGCACATGCCCCATTTCTTCACGGTAAATCACATCCAGAATTTCGACGAGCCGCACTTCACCCACGCCACGCAAACGCTTTTGCAGGCCGGGTGTCACATCCAGCCCACGCGCTTCGAGTACGCGCGGCACCAAGGCCATGCGAATCAGCACATCGTCATCCGTGCGTCGCACCATGTCCCACAAATCATCATGCGCCGGATAGTCACCATAGTCTTTGCCATGATCGTTCAGATAGGCGCGCAATAACTCAAAATGCGCCGCCTCCTCCACCGCCACGGATAACCAATCGGCATAAAATTCACGCGGCATGGCTTGGAAACGATACACCGCATCCAACCCGATATTGATGGCATTAAATTCAATGTGCGCCAGCGCGTGTGCCAAGGCCAGCCGCCCTTCGAGTGACCCCAGGCCGCGAGTAGCCAGCTGATTGCGTGGCACCAAGGTTGGACGCAGCGGACGACCCGGATCAGATATGGGCAGAATGTCCGCACTCTCATGCAACAGCAAAAGCCCCGCCGCAAAGTCCTGCTGCACACGACGTACACAGGCGGCTTTTTGGCCGGGATCAGCCTCCATCAAGCACGCCAAAGCAGCCTGGTGAATGTCATTAATTGTGCTCATAAAAACTTAAATATCAAAAGATTGTGTCGATTTTTTAACAAACAACTCGAATTCTGACTCAAGGCGATGGTAGGTTTGAATCGCCCGCACACCGCGCTCGGTGAGGCGTGTGCCGCCGCCGTGCGCCCCGCCGGTTTCAGTCGTGACCAGCGGTGTATCGCCCAAGGCATTCATTTCTTCCACCAACTGCCAGGCGCGCTTGTACGACATACCAATGGCTTTGGCGGCTTGGCTGATCGAGCCTTTTTCCGCAATCGCCTCCAGCAAGCAGACCTTGCCTATCCCCAGATAGCCCGCATGTGAACCTTCTATCCACAAGCGCGCACGCACCGATTGCCCAAAAAGCGTGCCGGGAAGTTTTTTCTGCATGATGCTCGTGGATAGATTTGCAAGGGTGGGCGCGCAGTATACCATCCGTAAATCTTAGCCAGGACTTACGCACATGGAGGGGTTATTCGGCATGTGGAACACAGAGCAAATCTTGGGTGGCCTCTCGGCTGAAGTCTTTTTACGCGACTATTGGCAGAAAAAGCCTCTATTGATTCGCCAAGCCTTCCCGCAATTCGAGGCACCCGTCACGCCGGAAGAGCTTGCCGGTTTAGCCTGCGAAGATGGGGTACACAGCCGGATGGTGCTGGAACATGGCGGCAGCAAGCCTTGGGAGTTGCGTTACGGACCGTTCACCGAGGACGACTTCAACGCCCTGCCCGCCGAGGGCTGGTCCATTCTGGTCTCCGATGTCGAAAAAGCCCTGCCGGAAATCATGGCGGTCGTTGAGCCATTTCGTTTTATCCCCGACTGGCGCATTGATGACTTGATGATGAGCTATGCGCCGCCCGGCGGCTCGGTGGGGGCGCATGTCGATCAATATGATGTATTCCTGCTGCAAGCGCATGGTCGTCGCCGCTGGATGATCGAAACCCAGCCGCGTGATGACGAAAATGCCTATATCGACGGCCTGGATTTGCGCATTCTCAAAGACTTTGCCCCTGACCAAACGTGGGATTTGGAACCCGGAGACTTGCTCTATCTCCCCCCCGGTGTGCCGCATCACGGCGTTGCACTGACCGAGTGCATGACCTGGTCGATTGGCTTCCGCGCTCCGGCGCACAGCGATATGGTCAGCGCGGTGTGCGATGCCCTGATTGATCGCATGAACCCGCGCATTCGCTACACCGATCCGGAACTGGTTGTGCAGGACAATCCGGGTGAAATTAGTGCCTCGGCGCTTGCCAAGCTCAGCCACATCGTGCGCGCGGCCATTACGCCGGATGATGCAGCCTTGCAGCGCATTTTTGGCGAGTGGTTGACCGAGCGCAATCTGAATCTGTCCGCCATGTATCCCGAAAACGAGCCGCTGGACATGGATGATTTGCGCACGATGGTGACTGAGGGTGCTGTACTGCAACGTGTGCCGGGGGCGCGCGTTGCCTATATTCAGCAAGCCGCTGCGCTATTGTTTTTTATTGACGGCGAATGTGTGGAGCTTGGTCTTGGCGAGCGTGCCACGGTCGAACTCCTGTGCCGCGAGCAGCACTTCAATGTCAGTATGCTCGCGCCGCATACTAACCACGTATGGCCGCTACTGCATCGCATGTACGCACGCGGCGCGATTATGTTTGCTGAGGAAGAGTAAACATGAACGACCCCATCATTATTATCGGCATGGGTGAAGTTGGCAGTGTGCTGGCACGCGGCCTGCTGCGTGCTGGCCATCCAGTCTACCCAGTCACCCGCAGTATGGCGCTGGGCGACGCGCATCGCATCAATCCTGAGCCGATGGCGGTTATTTTGGCGGTCGGTGAAGCCCAGCTGCAAAGCTGTTTGCATGACATGCCCACGCCATGGCGTGATAAATTGGTGTTACTGCAAAACGAGCTCTTGCCGCGTGATTGGCAAGACCACAACCTTCGCTCGCCGACCATCATGTCCGTGTGGTTTGAGAAGAAAAAAGGCATGGATAGCAAAGCCTTGCTGCCCTCTCCGGTGTTCGGTCATCACGCCGGCCTGATCTGCTCGGCCATGCAAAGCCTAGACCTACCGGCGCAGGAAATCGCAAGCATGGATGCCATGACCTGGGAGCTGGTACGCAAAAATGTTTACATTCTGACCACGAATATCGCTGGGCTTGCAGTGGGCGGCACGGTGGACGAACTGTGGCAAAAAAATGAAACCCTAGCGCGTGATATTGCTCAAGAGGTCATTCAATTGCAGGAAGCCTTGACGGGATTAAGCTTTGAACGCGAAGCCCTGATTCAGGGCATGTTGGCAGGTTTTCATGGCGACCCCGCGCACAAGTGCATGGGGCGCACTGCACCGGCACGCTTGGAACGCGCCTTGAATATGATGCAGCACTACAATATTGTCGCGCCGACCATGCAAAAAATTGCATCGAAATTTGCTTCCAGTTAATTCAGACCCATTTCTTTCATCCAAGTATTACAACCACGATTTACAATCACTCCAAATACGGCATTGAGATTACCCTGCATGAAAACCATTTTGGTCGTTGACGACTCTAAAACCGCACGTTTGACCCTTAAAAGAAAACTCGACCTTATTCAGGACGTGCACGTGGAAATGGCCGATTCGGGTGAAACCGCCATAGAGTTACTAAACCATGGCGCGCCACCCGATCTGATTTTCATGGATGTGTTAATGGGTAAGATGAGCGGCTACGAAGCGACCGCGACGATCCTCAAAAACCCCATCATGGCTGATGTGCCGATTGTGATGTGTACATCCAAAGATTCGCAGGAAGATCGTGACGAAGCCGCACGCAATGGTGCCAAGGGTTTCATTATCAAACCGATTACTGACGAGGCGCTGGATGAGGTTTTGCGTAATCTCGTACTCAATCGCATCCCTGTCGTGCCTACCGCCGCACAGGCCACTCCCGCAGTTACACTCCCAGCCGACACCCCCCCCACCGTCACAGAGGCTCAAGAAACCATGCCGCAATTTGTTATTACTGACGAGTTTGAAGATTTGGTGCGCAAGATGGTCGAACAATCGAATCTACATCGTGCAGAAGAAGCCGCAGGCCAAGTGGTTCACGCTGCGCTGGCCGAGCATTTGCACCAGGTCGAGGATATTCTTGAGGGGAAGATCAGTATCCTCACATCCAGTTTGGCGGCACTGCATTCAGCTCAAGAGCAGGCACAAGCCGAATTTCAAAACGAGCTGGCTTCCATCCCCAAAGCAGACAAGCCTGTCGATGACGTACGAATTGCGGCTCTTGTCACCCAGCAGCTCACGGATTTTGAAGCTCAAGAACACTCCAAACGCGCTCTGCATGAGCTCGATTTACAAACCCGACTTGAACAGGCTTTGCCACAGTTGGCTGAACAATCTGCTCAAAACGTTGCAGAGCGCTTAGTCAATCAGGCATTAAGTTCGCCCCAGAAACTACCACCCGAGTGGATGCAGCAGCTGATTACCAAGCAAGACGAAATGCTGGAACAACGCTTCAACGCCTGGAATGCGCAAATGGATGCTCTCATCAAGCAACAAGAGCACGCCATGTTCGAGCGTATTGACGAGAAAATGAACGCTCTGGCGCTGCAAACATCAGCGGAACAGATTGCCGCCGAAAAACCTCACGCGCACGCTGCCACACAGAAACAGGACACATCCACCAACAAAATCGCTCTTGGCTTGGCGGCTTTGGGTGTTGTGCTTGCGCTAATTGCTCTCATGACTTGATGAATTCATCACCTGAAGTAGC
>DYLI01000100.1 GCA_020722165.1 Halothiobacillus neapolitanus
CGGTGGTGGTGCTGGCGCGATCCACGCCTTTAATCAGCTCGAAATTGTTTTTGCGAATCATGTCCAGAGCCAGATAACCCTGAATCGACACAGCAAGTTGCGTGAGCAGGTCTTGTACCTTTTGGCGCGCGTTGAACAGCAGGTCTTCCTGCACGATGCGCGCTTTTTCTGGGTCTTTGGCCTGCAATTCGCTTATGCGGGCAACGATTTTCTGGTCGATGGCCTGGCCGATTTCGGCGTATTCACGCAGCTTGCCCATGCTCGCCCACAGGTTGGCTTTTTCCTGCTCAATCGCCGCGTTGTCTTTACGCAGTTCATCCTGGCCTTTGTAGAGGGTTTCCAGAATCTTGTTCAGGTGGCCTTGAGCGGATTGATAGCGCAGGAAGAAGTCGCGCAGCTTGTCGCCCCAAGGTATGAAGCCGAACAGCTTGGCAGGCGCAAGCAGGTCGCCTTGGCTGCTGGGGTCAAGGTCTTCCATGGTTTTGCGCAGGTCAACCAGTGAGCGGGTGACCGGGTGGGCTTCGTTAAAAAAACCACTTTCCAGATTGGCCATGGGACGTTCCAGCATGCGATTAGACATGTTGGCGGTGGCACGAATGTCGGCATCGCCCATGCTGCGCAGCGCATCAGCCTTGTTGCGGAACTCATCGCCCTGCGCATCCAGATTGAGAATGGCGTTGACGAAGTTTTCGGCGCGTGCGTCCAGTTCCTGACGTTGCGCTTCGGAAAGCGGCACGAGTTCGCGTGATTGCGGTGCGGATACAGCAGCCACGGCAGCCGGTGGGGTAAGGTGTTCGGGTGGGCTTAATGTGGTCGTGGCCGGGGTGGTCAGTTCGTTCATGCTGGATTTCCTAAGTGTAGTTAAGGGTTGCGCGTAGGTTGAAAAAGGAATCTAAGCCACAGAGAGCACAGAGTTCACGGAGGTGGGATGTGATGCGCTGAATCAGGGTTTTTCAACTCAGTGCCCTCGGTGTTCTCTGTGGCTAAATTAGTTTTTATGGGTTATTTCATCTGTTGCTCGATGGTTTGAATCATGCCTTCGAGGGTTTCGTAGCTGGGTGGGTCAATGATTTGTACCAACTGAGCGGGCACAGCGAGCTTGCGGCTTTCAGCTTGCGCCTTGAATGCGGCGGTATCGGTGGTGCGGAAGCCGTGTTCAGTGGCGAGTTTTTGTAATTCCGGGTCGTCGCTCAACACCTGCCCCAGACGTGCGCCGTTTTCACTCAGGCCGACCAGCACATGGCGGGTGAACAGGCCGGGTTCGGGGTAAAGCAGAGTCATGTCCGAGCGGATACCCGAAGGTGTTTTGAGCGCTTCGTGGATGAATTGCGATTCATAAATCATCACCAGCGGCGAGCTGCCCATGCCTAAGGACAGGTAGTTTTCAAACGGCCCTTCGGAAGAATATTCGGTATAGCCTTGACGCAAGAACAGCGGCATAAGCTTGGGTAACACGGTCTGCATTTCCTGCGCTGAGGCGACCACACGCTGGCCGTTGGCAATGTAGCTCATCAGTGCAAGATACATGGCGGCGGAGTTGGATTTGCGCACATCGGTAGTACGAATCAAGACCGATTTGTTGACCGGGTAGGCGGCGTTGTCCTTAAGCTCTTTCCAGCGAACTTCTTGTTGTGTCCAGGCGAAATACTTATCCAGATCAAACCAGTAGTACACACCGTCTTTCTCATGTACTACGCCGTTGGCTTCGAGGATTTTGGCAATGGGCTGCCACGAGGCAATGACCATGGGGGTGAAAAACGGCACATAAGTCGGGCGCTTGCCGACGCTTTGCAGGATTTTGTCAGCGGCAGGCTGACCGCCGGGGAAGGCGAAGTCATATTTTTTTAGGTCAAACGCGGTGGCGATCTGGCGCGAACCGGCCTTTTCCACTTTGACGATCAAGCCTTGTTTGAGGAGAGCCTGTTGCACGCGCGGGTCGGCAAAAAAGGCTTCTTTTTCCGAGCCGATCAATCCGGTGACGGTTGTCTGTGCCTTGAGCGCGAGCTGGCCGTTCATGGAGGTGTAGATGGCGTAGCTAAGGCCGGCGAGCAAGAGAAATCCAAGGATGGGGGCGAGGAGGCGATTCATTGTTGTTGTTTACTCGGCAAAAGCAATTTCGAAGAATAGTAGATGAAGTTTTTGCTAATTGTGTGAATGTTCAGCGCTGCCCATCGCCCGATGCGCGAATCAGCAGCCTGTCCATCCAGCGTTGCGGCAGGATGCGCTTGAGCCAGGCAAAGGCAATCGTCGGCACGGTGACGGGGTAACGCAGTTTGGGACGCGGGCTTTCAATGGCGTGTATGAGTTTGGCGACGACTGCGTCGGGCGGCAGGGTAAACGGCGCGGCGGCACCTATCTTTTCCAGGCGGGTAAGTTGGTTTTGGTATTGTGCCCGGTGCACGCTGTTCTCGATCTTGATCCAGCGCAGGAAGGCAGCATGGGCATTGGCGCGGAAGCGGGTTTGAATCGGCCCCGGCTCAATCAGACTGAGCTGAATGCCCGTGCCGCGTAACTCCATACGCAGGGTGTCCGTGAGTCCTTCAAGTGCAAATTTACTGGCGGTATACGCGCCGCGATAGGGGAAAGCGGCAAAGCCGAGCACCGAGCTGCACTGCACGATGCGCCCAGCGCCTTGTTTGCGCATCACGGGGATGAGAAGGTTGGTGAGTTCGACCCAGCCAAATAGATTCGTCTCGAATTGGGCGCGTAAAGCGTCGCGGCTTAAATCTTCCACCGCGCCGGGCAAGCCCCAAGCGCCGTTATTGAAGAGCGCATCCAGGCGTCCACCGGTGCGGGTGAGCAGGGTGGTGACGGCGGCCTGAATCGAGGCGGAGTCATCAAGGTCAAGTAACAGCGCATCAAAGCCTTCTGCATGCAGGCGTTCGATGTCGCAAAGTTTGCGCGCACTGACAAACACACGCCAGCCTCGTTGACGCAGGGTATGTGCGGCGCATTGGCCGATACCGGAGGAGCAACCGGTGATAAGGATGGTGCGTTTCGGGTTCATGCTGAATGTGGCTCTGCTAAGATGCTCGAATTAACGACGACGCAACGGATATTTTTTATGAGCCAAGATGCTAACACCGCGCTGAATAAAAGTGCGCACGAGGTTCATCCACCGGGATTCGGTGCATGTTTGCGCCATTATTTAGTGACCGGTGTGCTGGTATGGGTGCCGCTACTCGCGACCTGGTGGGTGGCGAGCAGCTTGATTAACCTGATTGACCGTATTTTGCTGGTGTTGCCGCCTGAATACCGCCCCAGCACCTTGTTGGGCTTCAATCTGCCAGGCCTGGGGGTTATCTTGGCGCTCATGGTACTGTTTTTGACCGGATTGTTGCTGGCGAATTTTCTGGGGCGGCAGGTGGTGGCGCTGTGGGAAGCAATCCTCAATCGCATCCCCCTGGTGAATTCGATGTATTCCGGCGTCAAGCAGTTATTGGAAACCTTTCTTTCCCATGATTCGCGCTCGTTCCGCAAGGTGTTGCTGGTGGAGTATCCGAGCAAGGGCTTGTGGACGCAGGCCTTCCTCGCCGGTGACCCAGTGGGAGAAATCCAGCAGAAAACCGCCAGCGAAGTGCTGACCATTTATGTACCCACCGCACCCAACCCGACTTCGGGCTATGTGATTTTTGTGCCCAAGGATGACGCGGTGGAGCTGGACATGAGCGTGGAAGATGCCATGCGCATGATCGTCTCGCTGGGCATGGTGGTACCCGCGCCGAACAAAGCCGATGCCGCCGCCAGGCTCGCTGCGCTTGCCGCCCCGCTGCCCAAAACGTAACATTGCGCCCCCTTTTTTAATCTTTTTCAGTTACTTCGGAATTTTTCATGCGTACTCATTACTGCGGCCTCGTCAATGAACAACTCGACGGCCAAACCGTTATTCTCACTGGCTGGGTCAACCGCCGCCGCGATCACGGTGGGGTGATTTTCATCGACTTGCGCGACCGCGAAGGCATTGTGCAAGTGGTGTTCGATCCCGATCGTGCCGAGACGTTCGCGCTGGCCGAGCAGGTGCGTAATGAGTTCGTGTTGCGCCTCACTGCCCGCGTGCGCCCACGTCCGGCGGGCACCGAAAACGCCAACCTGATTAGCGGCAAGATTGAATTGCTGGGCCTGGAGTTGGAAATTCTCAATCGCTCCGAGCCGCTGCCCTTTCTGCTGGATGATGAAAACGTCGGCGAAGATACCCGCCTGCGCTACCGCTTCCTTGATTTACGCCGCCCGGAAATGCAGGCCAAGCTGCGCCTGCGCGCCAAGGTGTCGCATTTTTTGCGTCAACATCTTGAAAGCAACGGCTTCCTCGATCTGGAAACCCCGATGCTCACCCGCGCCACCCCGGAAGGCGCACGCGACTATCTGGTGCCGAGCCGCACCCATCCGGGCGAGTTCTTTGCCCTGCCGCAATCGCCGCAGCTGTTCAAGCAATTGCTGATGATTTCCGGTTTTGATCGCTACTACCAGATCACCAAATGCTTCCGCGACGAAGACCTGCGCGCCGACCGCCAGCCGGAGTTCACCCAAGTGGACATCGAAGCCAGCTTCATGCAGGAAGACGATTTCATGACGCTGATTGAAGTCATGATGCGCGACCTGTTCCGCGACGTGCTGGAGGTCGCCTTCCCCGACCCGCTGCCGCGCATGACCTGGCACGAGGCCATGCGCCGCTACGCCTCCGACAAGCCAGATTTGCGTATTCCGCTGGAATTGGTGGACGTGGCCGACTTAATGACCGGCGTGGATTTCAAAGTGTTTGCCGGCCCCGCTGCCGACCCAGAAAGCCGTATTGCCGCCCTGCGCGTACCGAATGGCGGCAACATGCCGCGCTCGCAGATCGACGATTACACCAAATATGTGTCGATTTTCGGTGCCAAGGGCTTGGCCTATATCAAGATCAACGACATGGCCGCCGGGCGTGAAGGTTTGCAATCACCGATTCTCAAATTCCTGCCCGACGAGACCGTCAACGGCATTCTGGCGCGCACCGGCGCGCAGGATGGAGACCTGATTTTCTTCGGCGCGGACAAAAGCAAAATCGTCAACGATGCCCTTGGCAACCTGCGCGTCAAAATCGGTCACGACCTGGGGCTGGTTGAGCACGGCTGGAAGCCGCTGTGGGTGATCGATTTCCCGATGTTCGAGTGGGACGACAAGGCCAATCGCTGGGTGGCGCTGCATCATCCGTTCACCTCGCCCAAGCTCGATCAACTCGAATTGCTGGATAGCAACCCGGGTGAATGCCTCTCCCGTGCGTATGATTTCGTGCTTAACGGCGTGGAAATTGGCGGCGGCTCCAGCCGTATTCACCAAGAAGCCGTGCAAAGCAAGGTATTCAAGCTGCTGGGTATCAGCGACGAAGAGGCGCAAGAGAAATTCGGCTTCCTGCTCAATGCGCTCAAGTTCGGCGCACCGCCGCATGGTGGTTTGGCCTTCGGTCTTGACCGGTTGGTGATGCTGATGAGCGGTTCCAGCTCCATCCGCGAAGTCATTGCCTTCCCGAAAACCCAAACCGCCGCCTGCCCACTGACCCAAGCACCGGGCGAAGTGGATGAAAAGCAGCTGCGAGAGTTGTCTATTCGCGTGCGTAAGCCGGTTGCTGAAGTCTGATTTTTTAGCCACAGAGGGCACAGAGGACACGGAGAAAAATATCCAAACTCTAGCTCTGTGCTCTCCGTGGCCATATTCATTTCAATCTCCGGTTGAGGTTTTGCCATGACTGACCTATCCACTGAAATCCCCCGTCTGCGTGATGCCGTCATTCAGCGGCTGGTGGCGCAAGCGCCGCAGCCTGCACCGCTTACGCCTGAACAGCGTGAAGACTTGCGCGAACGCATCAAGGCTGAATTGAAAGCGCGTGATGCGGTGCTCGTGGTGCATTTCTACGTTGATGCCGAGTTGCAGAAGCTTGCTGAAGAAACCGGCGGGAGAGTGTCCGATTCCCTGGATATGGCGGATTTCGGCAGCCGTCATGCGGCCAAGACGTTGGTGGTGATTGGTGTGCGTTTTATGGGCGAGACGGCGAAGATTCTCAGCCCGGAAAAAGCCGTGCTCATGCCGACCCTGGGTGCGGAATGTTCGCTGGATTTGGGCTGTCCGGCGGACGAATTTGCCGCCTTTTG
>DYLI01000101.1:0-2314 GCA_020722165.1 Halothiobacillus neapolitanus
CCTCGTCCAGCGTCTGGGCATAAGCCTCGCCCGTCTTGCGGCCTTTAAGGTCGAAAAACAGCACGGTGTAAGCGCCTTGGTCGTATTTGTGCGGCTGGCTCATTCGACTGCCTGGACTTTTCTGAATGCTCGAATGGTTGCGCACGCGCGCGTAAATAATGAGAGGGCTAATGTCCTACAGAATAATGTCCAGCGTGTTGATGGGGTAGGTTGCGCCATCAATGCGCACAATCATGTCAATGAATACGCGGCCAGCGCTTTTAATATCGGCACGCACTTTGACAACGCGCACGCGCGGCTCGAAACGGTGAACGGAGACAATGATTTCGTAATACAGATCAGCGATAAATTCCTGATTGATGGGGCGGTCGATCATTTTGAACAGGTCAGAACCGTATTCAGGACGCATCACACGCTCGCCGCGTCGGGTGGTTAGGATGTCTAAAATAGATTGGCGCAAGTGTTCAATGCCTGAGAATACCGCGCCTGTTTTGGCATTCATGCCGACATATTCGCTGAGCTTCATTTGGGCGTGTCTCCGTCAAGTGGAATGCACTCAAGGATGGTTTTATAGCCCGATGCGTCGATTGCATGGGTCACGCGGTCAACGCACCATGCGCCGCCCACGGGTTCGGATAGGCCGCTGATATGGATATGCACACCCGCGCGCAGGCTTGGGTTGCCTGGAATATCGAGCGTGAGGCTTCCGGTACCGCGCGCCATTTGATTAAGGCGTGTTTTCGCAAGGCGCGCCGCCTCTTGTTCGTCGCGAGCATCGTGGCGAAGGTCAAGCACTGGGCCTGCGCTTGCGTCGCCAAGCACGACGGGGATACGCTCAGCTTTGTCAGTGTCGTAGTAATGCGCACGCACAGCGCTATATTTGGTGCGACTTTTCCCGCGCCACTGGTAGCTGGTCAAGTCAGTGGCGTGTAGCTCTGTTTGATCTGCATTTATGCGTGCTGCATGTGGTCGTAGGGTCAGTGTGTCCGCCGATAGCTTGAGCGTCATATCAAACATCAATGCGAGGCGCTCAAGCAATGCCATATTGGATTCTGCAAGCTGGTCAATATGCGTAATTTGAATGCCGAAGGCTTCGGGGTGGATATTGGCGGTAAGGCCATGTTCGGAGGCGATTTTCTGCGCAAGGCTGCCATAGCTTTGCGCATTTTCATCTCGGCTTTGAGTGCGTGGCGCTTTGATACCGCCGAGCATATCGGTTCCCTTGCCGCTAATCGTCATGATGAGCGGTGGCCCGGATAAGCCTAGCTCGTCAACCACAAAGTCCCCTATGACCTGCACATTGCCTCCGGCGTAACCCATCATTACGCGCAAGCGCTCGCCTGTTTCTGGAAGTTGGGTTTGTTGTGCTCGATCATCCAGTTCGATCTCAAGCGTATCGGATTCAAAACCTTCTGCATCAGTCACGCGGATAGATGTGATGCGGTCAATGAGTTTTCCGGTCAAATCTGCACCAGAGTCCAGCGCAATGACGATAAAAATAGGACGCATGGCGCTACCAGAGTTTAATTTTTTGCGGAGCGACACGCGGCAACACGGGCATGATGAGTTGCGTACCGATGGGAAGCATCCCGCGCTCATCCGTGACTGCGTGTGCCAAGCCTATATTTGCAGCAAGCACAGCTTCCACACTGCCAACCAAGTGCCCGTAATGCTTGAAACAGAGCGTATCAAGGCGCTCAGGCGCAGCAAGAGTCACGATCTTGTTCATGCAATATCTCTTGTGTAGCGCGTCAGACTGAGCGTAAAGGTTTGCGACAGCGGCGCGCCGTGTGAATAAATATCCGTCTGATCTTCCTGTACCCGTGTAATCACATACTCGCCGAGGTATTCACCGAATCCTGTGACCATGGGCAACGGTTGCGGGTTAGCCTGCGCCATTGGCTCACGCGCCATATCGCGCAGGGTGTTGATTTGCTCCAGGCCTCCGCGAAAGTGCGGCAGGATTTTTCCAGTGAGCTGCAAGGTTTCCTCACCTTGCCCGGTGAATTGAATGGCTGGGGCATTCCATAGTCGCTCCTGCGCCTTCCAACGCATCTCCAGCGTGCGGCTCATGGATTGATAGGCCGCCGTTTCCACGGAAAAACGGAACTCACCCAAACGCATTAAAACGTCCATCAGTCGAATTGCCTCGCGTTGCGTGCCAGTGCATCCTGACGTTCTCGTCGCTCAAGCGCACGACGCACGGCGGCTTCCACATCTTGCGCAATGGCCTTAGGGTCGGCGTTGCCTTGTACGTTGATGGTGATATTGATCGGCGCTTGAGCTGTACCGATGTTATTGGGTGCGTAGGCGG
>DYLI01000101.1:2414-6118 GCA_020722165.1 Halothiobacillus neapolitanus
GATTCCGCCCATGGGTGACATGGAAGCCATCGCGGGGGCGGCGATTCCGCCCATGGCAATGCTGCCCGCAAGTAGTGGGGCACCAAGCTTGCTAGCGAATGCGCCCATCTGTTGCAGTACTCCGCCCTGCCCTTGCATTAAGCCTAGACGTAAACCTTCGATAGTATGCTGTCCAAGCGCCATCATCACGCGGCTTGGCGATTGAATACCGAGGGTTTCGGTCACGCCGTCCACGGCCTTGTTTGCAAGGTCTTTAGCGCCTTGCCATAAATCTCCCGCGCCTTGCTTGATGCCATTCACTAAGCCTGCGCCAATGTCTTTACCGGCCTGAATCATGCGTTCTGGGACGCTCGTCAAGTAGGCCAGTACGTCGCTTATGGCGCTGCTTATGGCAGTTTTAAGACCGCTTAATGTGGCAATGACCGCGTCAATAGCATCGCCTATCGCCATGCTGATGTTATCGCGTAGCTGCATGACCCACGCCAGCGCAGTATTCACAGCATTGCCTATGGCGCTGCTTATGGCGGTGGCGAGCGCGTCCACGCCGTGCATAAAGGCTTCAATGCCCATGCTGGTGACGGCAATCATGTCGTCCCAGTTTTTCCACGCCCACCAGATTCCCACCGCAAGCGCGGCAAAGGCCGCAATCAGTGGAGCCATCGGCAGGGCGGCAAAGGCCAGCGCTGCAGCGACACCGTTGAGAATGCCGCCGACGACGGCAAGCGCGATACCAAGCGCACCTGCTCCCGCCGTGAGTTGCACAATCCAGCCCACGGCCACGGGGTTGGCGTTCATCCAATCAATCAGCTTGCCGAATTTTTCAATCAGGTCATTCACCCAGGGCATATCCACCACCGAGAGCCTGATTTTGAATTGTTTGAAGCGCTCCGAGGTCGTACCCATGATTCTGGCGAAGTTCTGCTCGATTTTGCCATTTTTAGCGCCAATATCCTGCACGAGCTGCTTGTATTCGTCCTTAAACTCCATCATGGGCTTGATGAAGTTCTGCACCTGCATATCGCCGAAAATTTCACCGAGCTTAAACGCATCGCCGCCGGTGGCTTTCTGTACGGCTTCAACGGCAACGATAAATGGATCAAGCCCTTTTTTTTGTGCATCTTTAAGCTCTTTGACAATATCTACGCCAAAATCAGCAAAGTTCTTTTGCACATCCGGCGCGGAAAGCTTGGCCAGAAAATTCTGCATATTGTTAGCCGCTTCATCGGCTGACCCAGCGCCTTTGAATGCAATTTGCAGCGCTGCGCCCATGCGCGTGACGTTTTCAATCCCAGTGAAATTGAGCGCGCCCAAGCCCGCCCCAAGCTTTGGTAGATATTGAGCCATGTCTTTTAACTCGAACTTGCCCGACTCGCCTGCCACCACCAGGCGATTAAACGCCGATTCCATGTCAGTCACGTTGATTTTCATGTTTTGCACAAGCGCATCGCCCGCCTTGGCAATGTCGGTCACAACGGCCTGTGAGGCGGTGGCGGTCTTGCCGATAATCGGCGTGATGTCGAGCGCGGTTTTCCACTCCATGCCCGCCGCAATCAGTATCTCGTTGGCTGACAACAGGTCAGACTTAAACTGATTCGTGGCGACAGCCGCTTCACTCAAGCGGTTGTCCACTTCGCTCAGTGCCTCCGCGCCAATGTTGGCCGTGTTTCCCAATGCCGCAAGTCGGTGCTCCACGTCCACCACGGTGCTGATATAGTCTTTAAGCCCAGCGCCTGTGATGGCCTCCATTGCGCCCGAAGCAACCACCAATGAGGCTCCCGCGCTGCGCATGGATGCCGAAAGGTTGCGCGTGGCTTGTGCTGCGCCGTTGATGCGGCCTTGCAACGCTGAAATTTGTTGCTGCACGCCATTCAACGGTGCGCTAAGCTGGTTGTTAAGCTGTAGCAGTACCCCGAGCGTGAGCATATTAAGCATGAAAAATAATCCCCTTGAATGGTTGGCGCACGGCATAAACGGTGCGCTTACCCTGTTGTCTTTTGTCGCCTTGGTGGCGCTTGTGGCTATGCTTGTGCTTTAGCCTTGAGCCAGCGCTTGGCGCGGTCTGTCCATGCGGCATAATCATCAATGGTCATATCCATCCCCACAGAAGGAGGCCAGCCGTAGGCCGCTGCCAAAAGCTCTAGCCCGTCCATCACTGCGATGATTTGACCCCGCCCAAAAAACCGCTGACCACCTCGCTTAATGCCATGAAGTCTTCCGCATCAAGCTCACGGATGGTGTCTGGGGTTTGTTCGGACAGATTCGCCATAAGGTTGATGGATTTGGCAATGTCCTTATCACCCGCGCGTTCCATGGCCTCAAGGTCGCGAACCTTGGGGCGGCGCAGGCTCAGGCTGCTGACCGTCGCGCCCGAAATGGTCAAGGGGTGCTTGAGTTGAATGGTGTTCATGCGGTGGCCTCGTTTTTTGGTTTGCGTGGGGCGGGTTTTGTTTCAGTGTTTTCGACATTTGCAAGCAGCCCGCCCGTGAGCAGGAAGGTTGCCTCGCGCTCGGTCATTTGCACGCGGTCGCCTTCCTTTTTGGGTTGGCGTTGGATAATGCACGGCTTGATAACGGTGTATTCAGGCATGGCTTAAATCCCCAAGGCTGCACGAGTGGCCGCGAGCTGATCTTTGCCGTTAACGATGAAAATCATGTTTTCATAATCCACCTCCATGATGGATTCTCCGGCAATTTCCTGCATGTAATACGCCACGTTCATTTTGATCTTGAGCGTGTTGTCGTCGCCCGGCTTCCATGTGCCCATGTCAATCTCTTGAATTTGCCCGCGCATGGTCAAGACAATCGGGCGCGTGCCGTTTTCGCAATCGCTGAGCGCGCCACGGAACACAAACGGCACATAGGCGCATGGTTCGACGTTGAACAGCTTGAGAATGTTCGCATCATAGCCGTTGAGGGTGAACTCGGCCTCCATCGCCTCAAGCAAGCCTTTGCTGATTTTAATCACGCCTGGCATTCCACCCGCCACATAATCCATGGTTTGCTGCACGATTTTAGGCGGTGTCAGTTCGGCGGCCTGTCCAAGGTAGCCGCGCCCGTCTACAAACAGGCTCATATTGGTGAGTTTATTGGTAATCATTAGAACACCTCGCTTAAGTAGTCATGCACCATGTGGCTGCGGAAGGTAATACGCTCCGCCGGGAATGGCGGGGTAAAGTCAAAATCAAAATACACGCGACCAAGCGCAATGTTTTCGGGCGTGTTTAGCTCTGGGTCGGCATAGCAGCGCCCGCCAAGAATCGCTCCAACGGCCTTAAGCCGACGCAAGTATGCGTTCACGCTATTGGTCACATCAGCGATATAAGTCTTGGTGATATTGCGATCTACTGCCCACAAGTGCGCGGTAATAAGGCTCTCGTTAATCATGTCCGCCGTGCGGCGCACGCTAAAGAATGTCCAGCGCACATCAGTCGCGGTGGTGCGGTTGCCCCATAGGCGGTAGCCTTCTTCGTGAATGATGGTGGCGATCTTGTTCTCGTTCAGATAATTGGCCTGCGTATCGGGGTCATTGAATGTCCACGCAATCGGTCGCGCACCGCCGTTAATACCAAGCATCACGCGGTTTGACGGACTCCACCAGAAGCCGCGCTCGTTGTCGGACTGGGCAATCATGCCTGCAACACGCGGGCTGGATGGCTCAATGGCTTCGCCTGTTGTCGTTGATACGCGCACATGCGGGTCAATAAT
>DYLI01000102.1 GCA_020722165.1 Halothiobacillus neapolitanus
TCGGCGGGGTCGCCTTCAATACGAGAGCCGGGGGCGGGCACGGCGAACAGGCGGTCATAGAGGCGCACTTCGGCAGCGACGGCGTGGACGGCGCTTAGCCAGTGGATATTGCCCTTAACCTTGCGTGATTCCGAGCCGGGGGTGCCGGATTTGGTGTCGAAATCGACTTCGGCGTACACGCAGGTCACGTTGCCGTCGGCATTTTTATCGAAGCCGGTGCATTTGATGATGAAGCCGTAGCGCAGGCGTACTTCGCCGTCCGGGCGCAGACGGAAATAACCCTTGGGCGGGGTTTCCATGAAGTCTTCGCGTTCGATCCACAGTTCGCGGGTGAGCGGCACCATGCGTTTGCCCAGCTCGGGTTTTTGCGGGTGGTTGGGGGCGTAGCATTCCTCGATATGTTCGGCGGCGACGTTGGTGAGCACAAGTTTGAGCGGGTCGAGCACGGCGATGCGGCGTTCGGCGCGTTCGTTCAAATCTTCGCGCATACAGTCTTCGAGCACGCTCATGTCGATCAGGCTGTCGGATTTGGAGATGCCGATGCGCTCAAGGAACAGTTTGAAGCCTTGCGGGGTGAAGCCGCGACGGCGTGCGCCTTTGAGGGTGGGCATACGCGGGTCGTCCCAGCCATTGACGTGATTTTCCTGCACTAACTGGATAAGTTTGCGCTTGGAAAGCACGGTGTAGGTCAGGTTGAGGCGCGAGAATTCGATTTGCTGCGGCAGCGGGCGGGTGAAATGTCCGGCATCGGCCAGGCGTTCGAGGAACCAGTCGTAGAGCGGGCGGTGCGATTCAAATTCCAGCGTGCACAGCGAGTGGGTGATGTTTTCCAGCGCATCGGAGACGCAATGCGCGTAGTCGTACATCGGGTAGATGCACCAGGTATCGCCCGTGCGGTGGTGGTGCGCGTGGCGGATGCGATAGATGGCCGGGTCGCGCAGGTTGATGTTGGGCGAGGCCATGTCGATTTTAGCGCGCAGGATGTGTGCGCCGTCGGCAAATTCGCCGGCTTTCATGCGGCGGAACAGGTCGAGGTTTTCTTCGATGCTGCGCGTGCGGTAGGGGCTATCCGTGCCGACCTGGGTCAGCGTGCCGCGTGTGGCGCGCATCTCTTCGGCGTTTTGCGAATCGACATAGGCGTGGCCGTTTGCGATCAATGTTTCAGCAAAAGTGTAGAGCTGCTCGAAATAGTCCGAGGTGAAGTAGAGGTGCGCGGAGGTGTCAAAGCCCAGCCAGTGCACATCTTCAAGAATCGCATCGACGTATTCCTGTTCTTCCTTGGTGGGGTTGGTGTCGTCGAAACGCATATGGCACGCGCCACCAAATTCAGCGGCAAGGCCGAAGTTTAGAAAGATGCTTTTGGCGTGACCAAAGTGCAGATAGCCGTTAGGCTCGGGCGGGAAGCGGGTTTCGACACGGCCGTTCCATTTGGCGGCGGCGTTGTCGGCTTCGACGAGGGTGCGGATGAAGTGAACAGCGGGGGCGGGGGCGTTGTGGGCGTGACTCATGCGGCGGCAATAAATTGTAGTTAATAGTGCCGCACATTATGCCATGTTGGGCTAACGCTTGAGGTGCGGCAGTTTATTCGGCTTGCCGTCCCACTCGGCGGCTTCGGGCAGCGGGTCTTTGCTGTGTGTAATGACCGGCCATTTTTTCGATAACTCGTTGTTAATCTGAATGAACTTAAGCTCGCTGGCGGGCAGGTCATCTTCGGCGAAAATCGCTTGTGCCGGGCATTCGGGCACGCACAGTGCGCAGTCGATGCACTCGTTGGGGTCGATGACTAGAAAGTTTGGCCCTTCGTGAAAACAATCCACGGGACAAACTTCTACGCAGTCGGTGTATTTGCATTGAATGCAGTTGTCGGTAACGACGAAGGCCATGTTGAAGTCTCTTTTTAAAATGATTTAGACAAAACTACCAGAGCTTGCGCCCTTCCTTTAGCCATTGAAGCAGATTCTGCTGGAATTCCACGGTTCCGTGTCCGAGCACCTTTTGCTGGTTGGTATATTTTCCTTTTTGCATGATTTGCTCAGTGAAAATCAGCGGTCTTCCATGCTGTTCAGAAAAGGCTTTGAGCCATGTCAGAGAGCGCTGCGGGATTTTTACGCCGACCGGCATGGCCAGATCAACCGGTATGTTGTTCCAGCTCAACTTATTAAAAAGTACGATACATCCTGATGTTTGGGGTTGCATCCAACCAGGCAAGGGGCTGTCTTTGATGACCCAGCCGCAGTGAAAATTCACACATGGGTCAACCGGACGATCTGAATAGATTGCACACCCCTTGCCCGTACTGTGCGGACACGGCGAGCCGGGATGTACCGGATTATCACCAATCACCATTTGCACCCAGCCATCGCAGCAGGCGGTGCATGAACCGCAGCTTCTGTTTCCTGTGCTCACTCAGCGTGACTCCAAGGTTGTAGGGGAAGCCTCATAGCATACCCTGAAGACGATACAACAACTCAAGCGCCTCACGGGGGCTGAGTTCATCCGGGTTAATCTCTCGCAAAGCTTCAAGCGCAGGCTCGGGCTCA
This sequence comes from Halothiobacillus neapolitanus, assembly GCA_020722165.1. Lineage (GTDB taxonomy): Bacteria > Pseudomonadota > Gammaproteobacteria > Halothiobacillales > Halothiobacillaceae > Thiofaba. Next base: position 2,541 of record DYLI01000102.1, read on the forward strand.
ACGATCTCCACATGCGGCGTGTAGAACAAATCGAGCTGCGGCACGGGGGCGGCGATGCTGTCGTTTTCGAGTTTGCGCAAATGTTTGCGCGCATTTTGGATGACTTTTTTCGGCACGCCGGCAAGTTGGGCGACTTGCAGGCCATAACTTTGGCTGGCGGGGCCGTCTTGTACGCTGTGTAAAAACACGATGCGATCATTATGTTCGACGGCGGCGAGGTGCGCGTTGCGGGCGTTTTCGTGGGTTTCAGGTAGGCGCGTCAACTCAAAGTAATGCGTTGCAAAGAGCGTGTAAGCATTTATTTCTGATAGTTTTTCTGCAACTGCCCATGCCAATGCCAAGCCATCAAACGTACTGGTGCCACGCCCGATTTCGTCCATCAGAACCAGGCTTTGTGCCGTGGCGTGATGCAGGATATTGGCGGTTTCGGTCATCTCGACCATAAAGGTGGAGCGGCCTGTAGCCAGATCATCCGACGCGCCAATGCGGGTAAAAATGCGGTCAATCGGGCCGATACGTGCTGCGCTTGCGGGTACATGGCCGCCGATATGCGCAAGCAACACAATCAATGCTGTTTGGCGCATATAGGTGGATTTACCGCCCATGTTCGGCCCGGTTATCAGCAATAAGCTTTGTTCGGGCGACAGGTTGGCATCGTTGGCGATAAACGGGCTATCCAGCATGGCTTCGACCACCGGATGCCGCCCGCCCTGGATGTCGATACCGGGTTCATCACTCAGCACCGGGCGACACCAATCGAGGCTTAATGCTCGCTCGGCCAGCGTGCAAAATACATCGAGTTCAGCGAGTCCTGTTGCCAGGCGGGCGAGGGCGGCTTGGTGTTCAATCAGTGTGTCGAGCAGGTTGTCGTACAGCCATTTTTCGCGCGCCAAAGCGCGTTCGCGGGCGGATAACACCTTGTCTTCATAGGATTTTAATTCGGGCGTGATGTAGCGTTCCGCGCCCTTGAGCGTTTGGCGACGAATGTAATCCACCGGGGCTTTTTCGGCCTGGCTGCGGGTGAGTTCGATGAAAAAACCATGCACGCGGTTGTAAGCAACTTTGAGCGTGGCAATGCCGGTGCGCTCACGTTCGCGTTGCTCCAGATCAAGCAAAAAGCCATCGGCATTCAGCGAGAGTGCGCGCAATTCGTCGAGTTCGGCATCAAAACCCGTGGCAATCACGCCGCCATCACGTAACAAGGCGGCGGGAGGCTCGGCAATGGCAGTGATTAAAAGATGCTGCAATGCAGGCTGCGGTTCGAGTTGGTTTTGCAACGCTAGCAAGGCATCGCGCCCCAGATTGGCGAGGGTGGCATGAATACCGGGTAATTGCCCCAGTGTTTGCCGCAAGGCAGAAAGATCACGCGGGCGCGCACTGCGCAGGGCAATGCGCGCCAGAATGCGTTCGACATCGGCGGTTTCGCGCAAAAGATCATGCAGCGGCGACATGGCGCGGGTGTCGATGAGCACGCCAATCACCTCTTGGCGTTGCAGCAAGGTGAGACGATCACGCAAGGGGCGGTGCAGCCAGCGGCGCAGTTCGCGCGCGCCCAAGGCCGTTACGCTGCGATCAAGTACGCCGAGAAGGCTATGCCGACGTTCGCCGGAAATCGAACTATCCAGCTCCAGATTGCGCCGTGCCGTGGCATCCAGCAGCAGGCCGTCTTCTCGCCTCTCTAGGCCGATACCGCTTAAATGCGGCAGGGCAGCGCGCTGGGTGTTGTTCAAATAGGCCAGCAACGCGCCCGCCGCACCAATCGCGCGTGCATGACCGACCAGCCCAAAACCGCTTAAATCATGCACGCCGAATTGCGTACACAGAGCACGCTCACCGCTGTCCACGCCAAAATGCCAGACCGGGCGCGGGCGTGTTCCGCTGAGTTCGCGCACACCCACGGGTAAGGCAAGCTCATCGGGATAGAGCAATTCGGCAGGCGCAAGCCGCGCCAACTCGCTGGATAAGGCTTCATCATCGCTCAGTTCCATCGCCCGAAAGCGCCCGCTGGCAAGCTCGACCCAAGCCAAGCCCCAGCCCTGTTTGCTGTGCAGCACGGCAGCCAGCAGGTTGTCGCGCTTGTCTTCCAGCAAGGCTTCATCGGTCAGCGTGCCGGGGGTGAGCACGCGCACCACTTGGCGCTCGACCGGCCCTTTGCTGGTGGCCGGGTCGCCGATCTGCTCGCAAATGGCAATGGATTCGCCCATTTTCACCAAGCGCGCCAGATAGCCCTCGGCGGCATGGTAGGGCACGCCCGCCATGGGAATCGGCTCGCCTGCGCTTTGCCCACGATGGGTCAGGGTCAAGTCCAGCATGGCCGACACGCGGCGGGCATCCTCGAAAAACATCTCGTAAAAATCACCCATGCGATAGAACAGTACGCTATCGGGATGCTCCGCCTTGATGCGCAGGTATTGCCGCATCATGGGGGTGTGGTGGCTTAGGTCGGGAAACGATTGTGGCGGCATATCAGTTAAATCAATCGTGACTCAGCGTTTAACCGCCAAGGGCGATCGGTAGGATTGCCCCGTGCGCGCGTCAACCAAAACACCTTGACGCATGACCCAACAGGGGGTCTGGGTGAGCTGGGCGCGCTCATGCGCATGAGCGGCCGATCGTTTTAATGCAGGCAGGCTGCCGAGCAGGTCGGGGTCGCTAACTTTTCTTTCAGGCATTTTGTTCATGAATTTTCTCCTTCATCAAGTAAGTGAGGTTCGTCACCGCTGTTGTCGTAGAGCGCCCAAGCATCCACTAAAGGCTTGTAAATTGCATGAAAATGCTCAATTCCAGCATGAAACCGGCGCTCGATGATGATTCCAGGAATCGCGTGACCGCCTTGGGCAATGCGCGCCGCGACACGTAGCTGCGCCATTTCTGCGCTGGGTAAGCTTAGAAAAATAAGTTTTACATGGTAACCGGCCTTGCGCCATTCGGGGATGGCTTGGGCATAGGCTTTGCCTGACAGCGTGGTTTCAAAGGCAAAACTTGTTTTGCGCTTAATGCGGTCATGTACCTCGTTGAGCAACACGCGACCGGCACGCATGGCGGCTGCTTCCGGGCGGAACGGCGACAATCCTGCGGCAATTAAATCGGCATTCAAAAAGTCCGGGCATTGCGCTTCATTGGGCAAAAAATCTGTCGCAAAGGTAGTTTTTCCCGCGCCATTCGGATCAGCGATGATAACGATCTTTGGGGTTGTATTGCTTTGATTCAATGCGTTATTCCCTCAAAAATCCTAGAGCGAACACGTGCGGTTTGAGCTTTTCACTCAAGGCAGCGTAGGTGCGCTCGAAGGGCGTGAAATCCACGGGCAGGGTATCGCCGCTTTGGTTGCGGGCTTTGAGGGCATTGCGGATTTGGTACCAGCCGACATCGGCGCGGTTGAGTTGGTATTCATCGCGCACGCTGCGCACATCGGTGGCGGAAAAATAGCTGCGCCAGAGCTCGCGCCCGGCATCGAGTACGGCCACAGCTTCGGCGGATAGCGGTTTATCGGCCAGATATTGCACCATGAAATCGGATTCAAAGCGTTCCGGCGCGCCCAC
>DYLI01000103.1 GCA_020722165.1 Halothiobacillus neapolitanus
ACTAAACATGAATTCGTCGCGGGCGAATTTTTCGCCATGGCCGGAGCCGGTGAAACGCACGTCACCATTAGCGGCAATGTGTTTGCCGCCTTGCGCAATCATCTGCGCGGTACGCCGTGTCGGGTCTATATCACCGACATGAAAGTGCGCGTCGAAAAGGTCGATGCGTTTTTTTACCCTGATGTGTTCGTCACGTGCAGCGCGCAGGATGCCACGCGCAATAACTTCAAGACCGAGCCTAAGCTGGTGATTGAGGTGCTATCCCCAAGTACGGCGGCGTATGATCGCGGTTTGAAATTTGCCTATTACCGCGAGTTAGCCTCGCTTGAAGAGTATGTGCTGATTGACCCGGAGCGCGTGAGTGTCGAGGTTTTCCGCCGTGACGAGGCGGGGCGCTGGGTGCTGTATCCCTATGCTAATGAGGGTGTGGTTGAGTTAACCAGTGTGAACCTGAGCCTACCCATGACGACGGTGTATGAAGATGCTTGGCCGGAAGCGCAGGTGATTGTGATTGACGAACGCGAATGGCGGGTGCGTTAACATTTAGTCATTTGAAGTCTGAGCTTTTGGGGAGCCTACCCGCCTTTCACCAACAGCGGATTCATGCCCACGGCCTTGAGGCGGTCGCGCAGTTTGCGCGCTTCGGCATCCGGCATGGGTCCGATTTTTACGCGGTGCCAGGTTTCGCCATTCACATTGGCCGCTTGAACCGTTGCAGGGTACCCCAACAAAGCCAGCTCGGCCTTGCGGCGGTCGGCTTCTTCATAACGCCGGAACGAGCCGACTTGCAAAGTGACCTGCGGTGCGGTTGACGGGGCTGGCTTGGCCTTGTCTACGGCTGGAGGGAGTGATGCAACCTCTTTGACCGCAACTGGCGCGGCCGACTCGACCGCTGCCACGGGTGGCTTATCAGTCGGCGCTGCGGACGGCGGCGTTACGGCCTTGGTCACTTCGGGCGGCGTAGACGTGGCTGTACCCACGCTTTGTTCCGGCAGCATTTCATAGAAATCGTAGCGCGGTGGCGGCGGAACCAGTGGTTTTGCAGGCTCTTGGCTGCGCACTTCGCGCACATCTTTTTGCGCTGCACTGCGCTCTGTTTTGGGCTCTTGACTGACCGTTTTCGCCGGAGCCTGTAGCGGCACAATTTTGGCCTCGGTTTGCGGTTGCTCCGGGCGCGTACCTAACCAGACCAAGATACCGACAAACAACAGCACCACGCCCCCGACCATCACCCACAACCCGGTGGGCACGGCCTTGGTCGGAGATGAACGTCTACGCGCCGCCTGCGATGCTCGCGCCATATTTCGCTCCTTAAATCACATGCTGTCGGGCGCGGATACGCCCAACAAAGCCAAACCGTTGTGCAGCACATGGCGCACAGCCAAAATCAGATTCAAACGCGCATCACGCAGGGTTTCATCGTCAACCAAAAACACATGCCCGTTGTAGTAGCTGTGAAACGCACCCGCCAGTTCGCGCAAATAATGCACCAACTGATGCGGCTCACACGCCAAGGCCGCACGTTGTATCAACTCAGGGAATTGACCCAGCAAACGCGCCAGCTCAGCTTCGGCGGCTTGTTCCAGCAACGCCACTCCCGCTTCGCCGCGAGCCTGATTGTGCGCCCAGCCCTTGCTTTCCAACTGGCGCATCACGCTGCACACCCGCGCATGGGCATACTGAACATAGTACAAGGGGTTGTCATTCGACTGGCTTTTGGCCAAATCCAGATCAAAATCCAGATGCTGCTCGCTCTTGCGCATCACATAAAAATAGCGTGCCGCATCTGAACCGACCTCATGACGCAATTCGCGCAAGGTGACAAAATCGCCGGAGCGCGTGGACATTTGCGCACGCTCACCGCCGCGATACAAAATCGCAAACTGCACCAGCAATATATCCAGCTTGCCCGCATCGTAGCCCAAGGCTGTGAGCGCCGCCTTGACCCGCGTGACATAGCCGTGGTGATCCGCACCCCACACGTCGATCACGCGCTCGAAGCCACGCTCGAATTTGTCCATGTGGTAGGCAATATCCGAGGCAAAATACGTCACCTGACCATTGGCGCGCTGCACCACGCGGTCCTTGTCGTCGCCAAAAGCCGTGGAGCGGAACCACAATGCGCCGTCCTGCTCGAAAATATGCCCACGCTCGCGCAATTGCTCAATCGCCCGATTCACCGCGCCGCGATCCATCAGCCCGCGCTCGGAATACCAGCCTTCAAAGCGAATGCCGAAATCTTCCAAATCATCACGGATGTCTTCGACAATCAGATTCAAGCCAAGGTCAAACACTTCGCGGTAGCGCACATCGCCAAGCAAAGTCTGCGCACGCGCAATTAGCGCATCAATATGAATATCTTTATCGCCGCCCTGCGGCTCGTCAGCGGGAATATCGGCAAATACCTGCTCGATGGGCGCTGCAAACGTCTCACCATGCGCATCCTTGAGCTTTTGCGCATACTCAAACACATAGCCGGTGGACTTGTAACCATTCGACGGAAACGCGAATGTTACCCCGCACAGTTCCAGATAACGCAGCCAGACCGAAGTGGCCAGAATGTGCATCTGCCGCCCGGCATCGTTGACGTAATACTCACGATGCACATCAAAACCCACCGCTGCCAGCAAATCAGCCACCGCCGCGCCATACGCCGCACCGCGCCCGTGCCCCACATGCAGCGGACCAGTCGGATTGGCAGACACAAATTCCACCATCACCTTCTTACCCGCGCCATGCGACGAATATCCGTAGCGATCACCCAGCGCCAAGGTCTGACGCACCACGTCAAACACCGCCGACTCGCGCACATAAAAATTGATAAAGCCCGGCCCTGCAATCTCGACTTTTTCCAGCAAGGCCGCCTGTGGCAGAGCCGCGACAAAACGCTCCGCAAAGGCGCGTGGCGCAAGACCTAGCGGCTTGGCAAGCTGCATGGCGATATTGCAGGCAAAATCGCCATGCGCGCGATCCTTGGCACGCGTCAACTGCGGCACAACACCATCAGGCACGGCCAAACCCTCGGCACGCAAAGACTCAAGGGCAGACAACAACAAGCTTTCAAGCTGATCTTTCACACAAATTCCATCGTTAGCATTATTCAACAGGCGCGTATTCTAGCAGCTTGCGCGCTATCTTAGCTGTTCACCCCATCTCCTGCGGATCAATATCCAGCGACCACTTCACCCCACGCCGCTCTGCCCAAGACTGCTGCGCCACAGCGAACTGCTCGACCGCCCGATGCAAGGGCGCACGCTGCCCTCCCACCAACAAAAGCTGAAAACGATACCGCCCCGCACGACGCTCCAGCGGCGCAGGCGCAGGCCCCCACACCTGCAACACATCACTTGCCTCACTTTTGAAAAAATCCGCACAACGCGCCAAATAGCCCTGCGCACGCGCCGCATCCTTCGCTTCGGCACGCAACAAGGCCAGATGCGCAAACGGCGGCAAGCGTGCCAGCTCGCGCTCACGCATCAACAACTCAGCACAACGCTCAAAGCCGCCATGCAGCAGCGCTTGCAACAGCGGATGCTCGGGTTGATGCGTTTGAATCAGCACCTCGCCCGGTTTGTCCGCCCGCCCGGCACGCCCCGCCACCTGCACAATCAGTTGCAGCAAACGCTCCGGCGCACGGAAATCGCTACTCATCAAGCCACTATCCGCATCCAAAATGGCCGCCAACGTCACACCGGGAAAGTCATGTCCCTTGGCGAGCATCTGCGTGCCAAGCAAAATCCGCGCCTCGCCGGAATGCGCCCGCGCCAGCTTGTCCTCCAGCTCGCCCTTGCGCCGCGTGGTATCGCGGTCAATCCGCTCCAGCGCAAACTCAGGGAACAAGCCGCGCAGCGCCAGCTCCAGGCGTTCCGTCCCTTGCCCCGGCATTTGCAAATCGTGTGACCCACAGGCCGCACACGCACGCGGCACAGCACGCTCCGCCCCACAGTGATGGCAAACCAGCCGCCCGCGCCCACGATGCACCGTCATCGGTGCAGAACACTGCCGACACGCCTCAACATGCCCGCAGGCATGACACTCCAAAGCAGGCGCGAACCCACGCCGATTCAAAAACAATAACACCTGCCCGCCTTTAACAAGGTGCGCACTCATTTTTTCCAATAACGGCGCAGACAAACCATCCTGCAGCGGCCTTTTGCGCACATCCAGCAACGCCAAACGCGGCGACTGCGCCCCGCCCGCCCGCTCGGTCAAACGCAACAAGCGATAACGCCCATGCGCCACCTGCGCCAAGCTCTCCAAAGCCGGTGTCGCCGAACCCAATACCAGCGGAACCCCGCGCTGCTGCGCCCGCACCACCGCCACATCACGCGCGTGGTAACGCCAACCCTCCTGCTGTTTGTACGACGAATCATGCTCCTCATCCACTACAATCAGCCCTAAACGCGGCAGCGGCGTAAGCACCGCCGAACGTGTCCCCAACACCACCCGCGCCCGCCCCGACTGCGCCGCCTGCCATGCCAATTCGCGCGCGCGCGCCGTCATCGCCGAATGCAAAACAACAATCGCCTCCGCCCCCAGCGGCTTGAATCGCGCAGCAAACCGCCCCACCAACTGCGGTGTCAAAGCAATTTCCGGCACCAGCACCAACACCTGCGACCCGCGCTGCAAAGCCGCCGTCATTGCCGCCAGATAAACCTCCGTCTTGCCACTACCAGTAATCCCGTGCAGCAAAAACGCAGAAAACTGCCCCAAACTTGCTGTAATGGCTTCATGTGCGGCCACCTGCTCTGCATTCAACACCAACGACGGCGGAATATCAGCCACAACCGCGCCGACAGAAGTTTTAGTTCCCTCCCCCCAACCCTCCCCCGTCAAGGGCGAGGGAGCCAAAACCCCCTGCTCCACCCAACCCCGCTGCTCCAAAACACGCAAAACCGCCGCCAACCCACGCAAATCCCGCGCAGAAACACCCCCAGACGCCGCATGTAACTGACGCAACACCTGCGTTTGCCGCGCCGCTCCCGCCACCTCCAACGGCGCGCCCGGCAAAACCCGCCACCCGCGCACCTCAAGCACATGCAGCGCCGCCCCCCCGCGCAAACTCGCAGGCAACATCAACGCCAACACCTCACCCAACGGCGCATGGTAATACCCCGCCAACCACTGCCCCAGACGCAAATCATCCGTAGCCAGTAAAGGAACGTCATCCAAAACCGCCTCAACCGCCTTCAATTCCGAAGGCGCCTCATCCAAAGCATCCATTGCAACCACCACACCCACGCGCACACTCGCCCCAAACGGCACACGCACCCGCCGCCCCACCAAGGCTTCGCACTCACCCGCCCAACCCATGGGCAAAAGGTAATCAAACACCCCCTCCACCGGAGCATCCACCGCCACTTTGAGAGTCTTAAATGATGTCGTCACAACTGCATACCGTATATTTAACCACCCGCCTGAGCATGATTTTGTAGGAGGGACTCATCCCCGAAAGCAACCCTCACCCAAGGTACACAACCGCCTCCATTGGGCATAGGCGCGCCAACGGCATAGATTGCTGCGCTCGGCTCGGATAAAGCTCGGCGATCAATCCCCTCCTACAGCGAACCGTCTGCCCTAAAAAGGCGCGTCCTCGCGCCGGGGAAAGCCCGCCTATGGCGCCCCCCCGGATTAGCATCCGGGCGACAAGACTTTTACGCAAGCGTTAAACAACAACCAGTTGACAGAACCCCCAATAAAGGGATAATGCCCGCCTCATTTTAGATACCCGAATTCCTTAGGAGAGCCACCGTGGCCAATAACGCATCCGCTAAAAAGCGCATCCGCCAGGATGAAAAAAACCGCATTCGTAACGTTGCCCTGCGTTCACGCGTGCGCACCTTCATCAAGAAAACCCTGAAAGCCATCTCCGGCGGCGACAAAGTCGCAGCCACTGCGGCTTTCCAGGAAGCCCGCCCGATCATCGACAGCATGGTCAACAAAGGCATCCTGCACCGCAACACCGCAGCGCGCGCCAAAAGCCGCCTGAACGGCAACATCAAGGCCATGGCCTGATATTTTCTGCGTGTGATGCTAAAAAGCCGGTCATTGACCGGTTTTTTTT
>DYLI01000104.1 GCA_020722165.1 Halothiobacillus neapolitanus
AATGCCGCTCACGCCACCACCCGCCGAACCGCCCAGCCTGCGAATCGCGCTGATTTCGGATACGCACAATGCGGTCGATCGGCGCATTGCCGAGGTCGTGGAAGGTTGCGATTTGGTGGTTCATGCGGGGGATATTGGCTCGCCAGAGGTTTTGGCCAAGCTTTTGCCCATCAGTGGCCGCGTGTTCGCGGTGCGCGGCAATAATGACACCCCGGAACAATGGCCGCCAGGCTCGGAACATTGCTTGCGTATTTTGCCGGAATACTTGAGCCTCGATGTGCCCGGCGGTGTGATCGTGGTGGTGCATGGACATCGGGTCAACCCGGCCTACCGGCGGCATCAAGCCCTGCGCGAGCGCTACCCGCAAGCGCGCGCCATTGTGTACGGTCACACGCATCAATTAGTTGTGGACGACGCGGCAAAGCCTTGGGTGCTCAACCCTGGCGCAGCGGGCTTCACACGCAACAAGGGTGCGGCTTCGTGTCTGGTGTTGACGGCGACAGCCTCGGATTGGCACGTCGACACCTACGCCTTCCCGAATTTTTAAGGTTGTTGTTATGGCACGCATTTTAGGCACGGGCATTGCCACGCTCGACATCATCAATACGGTCGACGGCTATCCTGCTGAGGATAGTGAAGTGCGCGCACTCGCGCAGGCCGTGCGCGTGGGCGGCAATACGGCCAATACCCTCAGCGTATTGGCACAGGCCGGGCATGAGTGCCGCTTGGCGGGGGTATTGGCGGGCGATATGAATGGTCGCCGTATTGCCAGCGAGCTTGAATGGCGCGGCGTGGATTTGCGTCATGCGCGCCGGGTGGAGCATGGCGCAGCGCCGACATCGTACATTGTGCTCAATCAACGCAATGGCTCGCGCAGCATTGTGCATTACCGTGATCTGGCGGAATTTTCCATTAGCGATTTCATGGATATCGACGCTATCGAAAGCTGCGATTGGCTGCATTTTGAAGCGCGCAATTGCGATGATCTGGCGGTGATGTTGGCCTATGCGCGCAGCATCGTGACCGACCAGCCGATTTCGCTGGAAGTGGAAAAAGAACGTGCGGGGTTGGAGGCGCTTTGGGAATACCCGGACATCATTATCTTCTCGCGTGCCTTTGCACGGGGGCGTGGTTTCGATCTGCCCGCAGCCTTTTTGCATGAGGCGCATCTGTGGGCTCCGCAAGCGATGTTGGTGCTGCCTTGGGGCGATCAGGGGGCGTGGGCGTTAACCCAAAAGAGCGAGCTTCATCACAGCCCGGCCTTCCCGCCTGCTGAAGTCATCGACACCTTGGCCGCAGGCGATACGTTCAATGCCGGCCTGATTCACGCCATGCTTTCCGGGCGTGCATTAGCCGATGCGCTGCTTGATGCCTGCCAACTGGCCGGGCGCAAGGTTGGGCAGTCAGGTTTGGAGGGTTTGTTTGCCGCGCCTGCCGCGCAAGACAACGTTCTTTGCCCGCTCAGTAGCCTGCCCAACCCCGGTAGTCGCGGTTTTGAGGTGAACGATGGCGGTGTAATCCGCGCCATTTTTGTTGTGCGCCAAGGCTTAGAGGCGTATGGTTATCTCAACAACTGCCCCCATCTGCATGCTGAGCTTAATGTGACTGCCGACGCGTTTTTGGATGAGAACAGGCAGCACATTCGCTGCGCATTGCATGGTGCGCTATTTGATATTGAAGATGGGCGTTGTTTTGCGGGGCCGTGCATGGGCGAGTCGCTCACCCGCGTTGACTTGAGTGTGGAGCGCGGTTTGGTGGTGTGCGCCAGCCCGTTGACGGTGCATGTGAAAGATTCATGAATGCTTCATGTTGATTGCGCATGATTTCGTAACTTTTACCCCGCAGGGGACAAATAGCCATGCGCATTGCCATTGTCACAGAAACTTATGCCCCCGACTTGAACGGAGTTGCGCGCACGTTGGTCGCGTTGGTGGGTGAGTTGCGCCGTCTCGGACATGAGGTAAACCTTGTGCGCCCCACCCCGCGCGGGGTCAACGTGCCCAGCGAACGCGGTGAAGTGCGCGTCTCCGGTATGGCGATTCCCGGCTACGCCGCCATGCAGTTCGGTTTTCCGGCAGGCGGCATGTTGCGCGAGCTGTGGAATAAACAACGCCCGGATGTGGTGCATATCGACACCGAGGGTCCCTTGGGTTACTCAGCGCTCAACGCTGCGCACGCCTTGAACCTGCCCGTGACCTCCAGCCTGCATACCCATTTTCATGTCTACATGCGCCATTACGGTCTGCCTTGGCTGGGCGTGCCGGCGCTGGCTTACCTGCGCTATTTTCATAACTCGACCGCGTTTACCCTGATTCCAACGGAAGATCAGCGTGAGCAGCTTGCAGCGGATGGCTTGCAAAAACTTAAAGTGCTGGGGCGTGGTGTCGATGCGGATTTATTTCACCCAAAACGCCGTAATTCAAGCTTGCGCGCCGAGTGGGGCGTGACCGACGATGTGCCGGTGGCGCTCTACGTCGGTCGCCTCGCGGCAGAAAAAAACCTGCAACTGTTTATTCGCAGCATCCATGCGATGCGTGAAGTTCAGCCTGGCCTGCGTGCGGTCGTGGTCGGCAGCGGGCCATTGGAACAGGATTTGCGTCGTGACCATCCAGACATCATTTTCAGCGGTGCGCGCGTGGGTGAAGACCTTGCGGAGCACTACGCCAGCGCCGATTGCTTTGTCTTTCCCAGTTTGTCTGAAACCTTTGGCAACGTTTTGTTAGAGGCCATGGCCTCTGGACTGGCACCGCTGGCCTTCGATTACGCCGCCGCGCGGCATTTGCTGGTGGATGCCGAACAAGGTCTGGTTGCGCGCGTGGGCGACGAACAACATTTTATCGAACAAGCAAAACGCTTGGCCTCATCGCCAAAATGGGCGCAAACTTTGGGCATTGCCGCAAGAAAACGGGCAGAAACTCAAACCTGGAGCATGATTGCGCAGCAGTTGGAGGCCATGTGGCGCGAAATAACCCCCGAAAAAGACAGTCAAACCCACCTAGCGAGCCGGGCGAAGAACACAAGCCAGACGCGCCCACACATGCAAGGAGCCGCCTAATGAGCTTTATGCGCGAAAGCCTGCTGCACCGTTACCTGGATTGGGAGCACTCGCTCACCGTCGGCGCGCACCGCCTAAACGCCTACCGTATGGTGCGCAGTGTCTTTGGCGTGGCCAGTCGTTTGGGGGATGGCATGGGCTGGTACGCCATCATGGGCATATTGATGGTGATTTACGGCAAGGCTGCCTGGATTCCTGTGGCCTGGATGCTGGGCACCGCACTTATTGGCTTTGGATTGTACTGGGCGATTAAAAAAATCACCGCGCGCGCACGACCTTGCGATGTGTTTGAAAGCATCAACCTCAGCGTTGCCCCGCTGGATAAATACAGCTTTCCCTCCGGTCATACCTTGCATGCGGTCAATTTTTCCGTGCAAATTGTCGCGTTTGCCCCGGAGTTTGCTTGGCTGGTGCTACCCTTTGCCAGTTTAGTCATTGCCTCGCGCATGGTGCTTGGCCTTCACTATTTGTCCGACGTACTGGCCGGCGCAGCCATTGGCGCCTTGTTGGCGGCCTTTGCCTTGTTCATGCAATTTGGATGAAGTCCTGATTCGCGCCGCCGCCCGGATGCTAGTCCGAGGCAAGCCTTAAGCCCGACGCGGCGGCTTACGGGCTGCGCAACGTTTCATTCGGGCTACAAATTCAGGCGCTAAAAAATCAAAAACCCCCCGTGCAAGCGGGGGGTTCAACGTGGTTCAAAGCACGATGGACAGAAGGCGATTAGCCCCAAGTGTCGTCACGAATACCCTCGTACCAGCCCTTGGCATACACGGCTTCGGCCTTCCAGTTCTTGCCGCCCTTGGCAGATACGCCGCCGGAGCCTTTGACCTCGATGATTTTGCCCTCAGCATCCAGCTCGTACACGCCTGCGACTGAAATCGCATCGTGCGCTGAAACATAGCTATAGCAGGTGTTTACCCACTTCGGCACAATCAGCTCGGCATCGTTCAAGGATTGCACAATGGCCGAGGCCGCAATCTTCGCTTCTGAATTCGCCCCATAGCCGGACTTGGGCACTGGCCCTGCAATGCAGCTATCGCCAATCACATAGATATCCTTGGCCTTGGTGGACTCAAAGCTGCGCTGATTCACCGGCGCCCAGCCCTTGTCATCCGCCAGACCCGAGGCAGTGACAATCTTGCCCGCCTGCATCGGTGGAATGATGTTGATGACATCGGCCTTGATGGTATCGCCATCCTTGGTTTTGACGCTCATGTTGGCCGCATCGACCGAGGCCACCACACCGCCGCGCTCAGGGTTCACCCAGTCGATCATGCCGGGATAAAGCGTTTCCCAAGCCTCAACGAACAGCCCTTGCTTGGAGAACTTGTCCTTCGGGTCAAGGATAACAATCTTCGACTTGGGCTTATGCCGCTTGAAATAATCCGCCACCATGCAGGCGCGCTCATACGGCCCAGGTGGGCAGCGGTATGGATTGGGTGGTGCAACCATGAGGAAGGTGCCGCCATCCGGCATAGCCTCTAGCTGCTTGCGCAGAGTGGCGGTTTGCGCCCCGGCTTTCCACGCATGGGTAAGCTTTTCCGAAACCTCTTTGCTGTAGCCCGCCACTTTTTCGTAATTCAACTGAATTCCGGGGGAGAGTACCAAGCGGTCATAACTCAGGGTCTTGCCACTTTTGAGCTTAACGATACGTGCGTCCGCATCCACGCCTTCAACATGATCCTCAACCAGAGTCACGCCATGTTTGTTTTTTAGCGTCTCAAAGCTGACCTTGAGATCATCCATCTTCATATCGCCTGACAGCACCAGATTGCTGAACGGACAGGTGTAATAGTTAGAAAGCGCGGCATCGACCAGCGTGACCTTGACCGAAGGATCAAAGTAACGAATGTATTTGGCGCAGGCCGCACCACCAAAACCACCGCCCACCACCACCACGTGCCCACCCGCACCGCGTGAACTCGACGTAGCGCAACCGCTCATGGTTGAGCTTACCGCACCGACGGCGGCCGCACTTCCGGCCAATTTAAAAAAAGAACGACGTGAAATAGCCATCATGAATCTCCTTGTATAACCCTCAAAGGGCAAATGTCGTACTTACTTGGCAGGCAAGCTGGCGAAATAGTCAGACACGGCGCGCAACTCCTCATCGGAATAGGCCTTGGCGTGACGATCCATCACCGTCGCAGGGCGCGAGCCATTTTTGTAAGCCAACAGCGCTGCATAAGTCTGATCGGCATTACGCCCCGCCAGTGCGGGAATGCTCATCGTGCCACGACCCTGTGCACCGTGACATACCACACAGGTCAGGCCGATGGTCTGTCCGCTCGCGCCTTCAGCCAAAGCGGGGCTCATGCCCACAATGGATGCCAGCGCGCTCAAAGCGGTGGCGCCCACAAGCGTGCGCAAGGAGAGAGAAATAAACGATGAACGCGGCGCGCTCAGAGGACTGGATGGGGAGTCCGATAAAAGCTCGGTGCGGTGCGCAAAACGGTGCATGATGACCCTCCTCAAGGGTTGTGTAGGCTGCATTTGAATATGCAGTTTTTCTAATATAATCAACGCGCTGGAAGTCGAATTCACGCCCCCCAGCTCGGTGTGGAATTTGCGCCCCCATAAAACCAGACACAAGATGAATGTTTTAATACAGGTATTGATTGGGGAGGGGGTTAAAACAAATTTGAAATAAAGGCTTGCGCTATCGGAATAGCTACGTATAATGCGCCCCCACACGCCGACACGGCGTTTTTGTTTGAAGTTTTGCGGGAATAGCTCAGTTGGTAGAGCACGACCTTGCCAAGGTCGGGGTCGCGAGTTCGAGTCTCGTTTCCCGCTCCATTTTTAGGGTAGTTAGCTCAGTTGGTAGAGCATCGCCTTTACACGGCGAGGGTCGGGGGTTCGAGCCCCTCACTACCCACCATAAAAATACTTAAGTGACATTAAGTGCTTGTTTTTTGCAGCGGTAGTTCAGTTGGTTAGAATATCGGCCTGTCACGCCGAGGGTCGCGGGTTCGAGTCCCGTCCGCTGCGCCA
>DYLI01000105.1 GCA_020722165.1 Halothiobacillus neapolitanus
CCATGCCGATCAGCTTCGGTGTGTTCAGTTCCACCTTGGTGATGTGCTTCTTGGAGGTCAGGTATTGTTCAATGACATCCCAAATTGGCTTGCCGGTGTCGCCTGCAATTTCGCCCGGCTTGGCGACGGAAGCCCAGCCTGCAACTTTGTAGGTTTTCTTGGCATCCAGTGGCTTGCCGTTGAGGGTCATCTGGCTAATGCGCTTGCCGGATGCGCCGTTGGGGGCGATGGAGTACTTCAGGCCACCTACACGCACCATGTCGCCACCTTGCTGGTAGAACGGATCAGGGTTGAAGATGTTGTCGCACACGTCTTCCAGAATTTCCTTGATGCGCTCGCCGGTGAATTCGTTCACGGTGACGTTCGGGTAGGTCAAGCCAACTTCGGTCATCATGTCTTCATAGGTGATGTCCTGGCCTGGCACCAGCGAGGTTCCCCAGCGCACGCCGGGTGAGAGGGAGATTTCGCAGTTTTGGGTTTCGATCAGACCATCGCAAATGAGCTGATCCCATGTGCCGTTGAAGTTGCCGCGACGGAACAGCAGGGTGTCGTTCTTAGCGAGAACTTTGTTGAGCTGATCGTTGGCCACAAATTCCTTGCCCTGGAACTTGACTTTCTGCGCGTGAGCTTTGTCCAGGTAGTCCTGCATGTCTTTGTCAGCTTCGAGGAAGTTGGAGAACACGGGCAGAAGCTTGTACTGGAAGCCGGCAACCTTGCCGCCTTTGACATCCAGGTCGAGTACGCCGAGGAACTTGCTGTTGGAACCGGCGTTGCACACCAGGGTCTGGCCGCCCGCGTTTTTAACTGTGGTTGGGTAAGGCACGGCATCATGGGTGTGGCCGCCCATAATGGCGTCGATGCCACGTACCTTGCTGGCCATTTTCAGGTCAACGTCCATGCCGTTGTGCGAGAGCACGACCACGGCTTGTGCGCCTTTGCTGCGGGCATCGTCCACGACTTTCTGCATGTCGTCGTCGCGGATGCCATAGGACCAATCGGGAATCATCCAGGCCGGGTTGGCAATGGGTGAGTAGGGGAAGGCCTGGCCAATGATGGCGACTTTAACGCCGTTCATTTCACGCATGGTGTAGGGCTTGAAGACGCGCTCGTCCAGTTCCTTGTCGAAAATGTTTTGGGCGACGAAGTCCATGCCGCTGGATTCGAGTTCTTTGATGCCTTGGACCATGCGCTCATCGCCGTAGGTGCACTCCCAGTGGGAGGTCATCACGTCGACGCCGAGCTTTTTGGATGCGTCGATCATGACTTGTGCATTGGTCCACAGTGCAAGGCCGGTACCCTGCCAAGTGTCGCCACCGTCCAGCAGGATGGCGCCGGGACGTGAGGCTTTCATCTTCTTGATCAGGGTGGACAGGTGGGCAAAGCCACCGACCTTGCCGTATTTCTGCGCGGCTTCGGTGAAGTCCAGGTAGGTGAAGGCGTGAGCTTCAGGTGTATTGGCCTTCACGCCGAATTGCTTGAGGAATTTTTCGCCCACGAGGTGCGGTACGTTGCCTTTCATGCTGCCCACGCCGAGGTTGACCGACGGCTCGCGGAAGTACACCGGGCGCAACTGCGCGTGACAGTCGGTCATGTGCAGGATGTGGACGTTGCCGAATTTGGGTACTTCGTACATATCCGCTGAGGCCATGTTGGGCTTCACGGTGGTGGCGACTTTTTGAGTGCCGGTTTCAGCTTGAGCCGTGCCTAGGCTGATGCCGCTGGCGCTGGCTACGGCCAACATTTGCATGAATTCGCGACGTGAAAGACTCATTGTGGGTACTCCGTTGTTAAACACTGCTGTTGAAACTTTAATGCTAAGCCAGACCGTGCTCTGGGTAGGGCATTAGCCGGTCATAATATACAAGCCCTCACGCTTCTGCCCCTAAAAAATTATCCTTAACGATAAAGCGCAGTAATGAGGGTTTGGATTGGGCACGAAAAAAAACCTGCAAGCCGTGCCGGTTTTTGAAGGGTTACAGAGGCTTTACTTGCGCACCGCCGGGCCAGTAATCACTAAGCCATTGTCGATGTACGACAGGAAGTATTCCAAGTTACTGAACTCGGGACCATAAGGCGTATAGGGCTTGGCGCGGGTGTCGCGCACGCAGCCCGCAAAACGCGCTTGCAATGGAACCAAACCGTCATCCTTAATACGCCAAGATGGGAAGTGTGCGGTTTTGCCTATGGCAGGGCTTAAAGTTTCTGAGCGGAGGCGTTGGCCAGAGTGGTACGAGTGGCAATCAGCACACGAGAGGTTGAGTTGCCCGGTTTTTTGAAACCAGCGGGTGCGACCATCTTCAAAGGCAGCAAGTGCCTTGTCGTTGGGAACCGTGACGTCAACTTTCATGCCGCGCGACTCACTGGCGAGGTAGGCGAGGACACTTTTGACTTCTTTGCTATTGGGTATGAATTTATCGTCGCCATAAGCTTGGGCGCATTGCATAACGTCGGCACCAAGGATGCGAACCTTGTTCGTTTTGTCATCAAAGAACGGATACATGGCGCGCAAGCCTTTGGCCTGGCCGAGGCAGTCTTGCAATGACTTACCGTTAGCGAGCGGTTTAGTCCACAGTACTTTGCCTTCTGCAATGGCGGACTCATACGGCGGGAATTCATTTATGGCATCAAATTGAGCGCGGGAATCCTCGTTCAGTGCGTATGCGCCATAGATGTAATCGGCGGGCTTGACGTCTGGAAAGCGCTTGTAGGTGAAGTCACGGAATTCCTTGGCTTGGGCTTCAGCGGTGGCAGACGCATCGGCGGCCTGAGCAGCTGGAGTCGCCAGTGCAAGTGCAAGCAGGGTGGTGGTAAGCAACTTGTTCATCATCATTAATCCTCTATTTGGCCTTTGTTGAGTATCCATGCCGGCTTACAGGCCGTGGACAAAATCTACAACTTTATTCACTTCGTCCTTGCTCAGAATGCCATAGGCACCAATAGGGGGCATGGCGGTGTTGGGGAATTTTTTACGCGGATCCCATACCACTTCAAACAGAGCTTGGCGGTCTGGATAACGCGCTTTCATGGCAATCAGCGGCGGCCCCATGGTGCCGGGCTGGTCGCCGCCGGCAATCATGTGGCAGGCCAGGCAGTTGCCCTTGGAGGCATCAAACGCAAGCTCTTTTCCACTCATTTCTTTAGCGGGTGCCTTTTCGTCGGCGGCAAGAATCTGGCCGCTGAGTGTGAAGCTTCCTGCAAGCAGGGCAAGTGCCAGAAGGCTTGGGGTGCCTAGTGTGATTTTTTGCATGGTGTGTCCTCGGGTTAATGGATGGTCGCTTTGCACTTTGATGACTCTTGGGGCTGGTTTTTCAGCCCGCTCTGCTCTTGGTCGTGTCTTGGTGGTGCATATTCCGATTGCCAGCATAGTCACTAAAGATTTTCAGGCAATGAAGTTTTTTTTATTTGGCTATTGTCTTGAGTTTTATTAGAAAACGCTGATATTCCGCCTCAATGCCTTTGTTCTTTTTTACGCTCGCGTGCGGCGAGGATTTGTTCTTCGGTCAGCTTGATCTGTGCATCAAGGCGTTGGCGGGCAATGGCTTCGCCGCCTTGGGTGCTTTGTGGGGTCATGGCGCGGGCGGTTTCAAATTCGGAAAGTGCTTCTGGCAGGCGTTGTTGCGCCATGAAGTACATGCCCAAGGCTTCGTGGTGTTCGATGGGGCGATTGGCGCGGGCGGCGGCTTCGGCCAGCGCACCAAGCAAAGCATCGCTGTGCGGGGCATTGCGCAAGGCTTGGCGCAGGAATTGGTAGGCACGTTCGGGGTCGTCTTCCATCCATAGCTGTGCGAGTTTTAGGCTGAGAACCGGATGGTCAGGGTAGTAGGTCAGTTGTTTTTGCAGGGTTTGGCTGGCGGTCTGGTCTTGCTTGAGTTGGCGCTGAGTGTCGGCAAGGGCAATGCCAATCCAGAGGTTTTCCGGGTTTTTGCCATACAGCGTGTTAAGAATGTCGAGAGCTTGCTGGCCTTGCCCGGTGCGCGCCAGGAGCAGCGCGTGGGCATAGCGATTCACCGCTTGTGTATTTTTATTGTCCGTTTTGGCGAGGGCAGAGGCACTGACAAGCGGTTGAGGGGAAAGCTCTGCTGCGAGTGTGGCTTTGGCGTAGGCATAGTCGGGGGTGTTGAGGATTTTTTTCGGGCGTAGTGCTTCGGCACGGTTGCTGGCTTCGGCAATGCGGTTGGTGGTGACGGGGTGGGTGCGTAGCATTTCGTTGTTCACGTAGAATCCGTCGCCTTCTTGGCGACCGAGTTTGTCGAAAAAACTGACCATGCCGCTTGGGTCAAAGTTGGAGTCGGCGAGGATTTTGATGCCAATGCGGTCGGCTTCATATTCATTGTCACGGGTGAAGTTGATTTGTTGCTGTACGGCTCCCGCCAGGCCTAGATGAGCAGCGGCGATGCCTGCATCGGTTGAGCCGGAGGCCGCGCCAATCACCAAGGCCGCTGCGACGGCGGCCAGTGTGGTGAGGTCGATGCTGCCGCGCCCGACGATCATGCGGGCGATGTGGCGCTGGGTGACATGCGCCATTTCGTGTGCCATAACTCCGGTCAGCTCATTTTCGTTTTCAGTGCGCAAAATCAGTCCGCTAAACAGGCTGATATAGCCTCCGGGGGCGGCGAAGGCGTTGATGTCATCGTCTTTGATGATGCTGAAGTGAAATGGGTAGGCTTGCCAGCCGCTGGACGAGGCGAGGCGCTGGCCGAGGGATTGAATGTAGTTATTCAGCATGGGGTTTTCGATCAGGGTGGCTTGTTGGCGTAGCGCCTTGTAAAAGCCTTGCCCCATAGCCAATTCTTCTTGGGTGGTAATGTCGCGGTCGATGGCTTCGCCCATGTCGGGAAGTTTGGCGTAGGGGTCGCTCATGGCGCTTGAGCTGGCGAGCACAAACATCAATGCGAGAAGATAAGTTGAGTATTTTACTGCGTGCATTATTGTGTTGGCTCTGAATTTGATTGATTTGAGGATGGTAAGCCGATGTTTGCATTAAAACATGTCGAGGCACGTGAGCTTTCGACTTGGTTGGAGAATGAAAAATTCCTTTTGCTAGATGTGCGTACACCTGGCGAGACCGCTTACGGGATTATTCCTGGGGCGAAGTTGCTGCCTTTGCATTTGTTGCCGCTCCAGCTTGATAAGCTCAAAGGGCATGACAAGGTGGTGGTGTATTGCCAAAGCGGGGCGCGTTCGGCGCAAGCCTGTATGTTTTTGGCGCGCAATGGCATCGAGTCTGGCGTGAACCTGTCGAACGGCATTATGGCGTGGTCAGCAGAGCGTTTGCCGATAGTGCGTCCTGATGAAAGTAGCCAGTTAGTTTGATGCAGCACTTTGATGCAGAACTGGACGCGCGCGGTGTGCCGTGTCCCTTGCCTTTGTTGAAAACCAAGCAGGCATTGTCAGGGCTGGCGGCAGGGCAGGTGTTGCGCGTGCTGGCGACGGATTCGGCTGCGCCGCGTGATTTTGCGGCCTATGCCGAGGCCACGGGGCATGTTTTGTTGCAGCCGGAACCGCTGGACGGCGGCTTTGTGCTGTATTTGAGAAAGCGGGAGGATGCGGTGTGAGCAAGCGCATGGCTTTGTTGATTACAGCGGCAACTCCGCAGGCGGCGTACACACCGTGGATGATGGCAGCGACGGCGGCGGCCATGGGTTTTGAGTGCAAGCTGTTTTATGCGTTTGCGGGTTTGGATTTGTTGCGTGTGTCGCCACGCATCCACGGAGAGTTTGATGCTCTGCCGGGGACAATGCCTGAACCGCTGGCTTTGCGCACCATGTGTATTGAGCAGGGCGTGAGTTTGGTCGCGTGCTCGGCCTCGCTGGTGGCACAGGGTTTGTCAGCAGAGGATTTGTTGCCAGGGGTTGAGGTCGAGGGTATGGCAAGCTGGTTGGCTTTTGCTGCGGGGGCGGATGTCCAGTTGAATTTTGGCTGAGGGTTGGCTGTTTTCGCCGTAGGCGAAGGATTTTGATTTCCCCACCCCTTTTGATGCCGCCGTGAACTGACCTGCGGAAGCTGGGTAAAAGCGCCATGG
>DYLI01000106.1:0-1659 GCA_020722165.1 Halothiobacillus neapolitanus
ACGGGCGAGTAACTTTCTTTGCTTGCACAAAGAAAGTCACCAAAGAAATGCACCCATGAGGGGTCGCCCTTCGGGCAAGCCGTGAACGCAGCGCCTACGGCAAGGCCGTCCCAACGCAACATCCATGTTGCAACGGGACTAAACAGGCCATCCATGGCCTGTTTACCTCACCTACGGCACTCCATTCACGGCGACCCCAAAACGGGGAGGTGAAATCAAAAATCCTAAATCCAAATCCGCGCACTTGGTGCGGACTGTCCATTTACAACACCCAATCATTCAGCCGCCACAATCGCCCCATCACGCATATGCAGCACCCGATCCATGCGCGCAGCCAGGCTCAAATCATGGGTCACAACCACCAAGGCCGTGCCCTGCTCGGCATTCAGCTCCATCAGCAAATCAAACATCGCACCGGCATTGCGCGAGTCCAAATTCCCGGTCGGCTCATCCGCCAGAACCACTTTCGGCTTAGTGACCAAGGCCCGCGCCAATGCCGTGCGCTGACGTTCGCCGCCGGATAATTCACCCGGCTTGTGCTCCAAGCGCTTGCCCAGACCCACGCGCTCCAGAATTCCCTGCGCCCGCTCGCACGCCTCGCTCACCGAAGCACCACGGATCAACAATGGCATGGCGACGTTTTCCAGCGCACTGAACTCACCCAATAGATGATGGAACTGGTAAACAAAACCGATGCTTCGATTACGCAGATGTCCACGCGCAGTTTCCGACAAGCCTGCCAAATCGCGCCCATCAACCCACACCTCACCAACGCTTGGCACATCCAAACCGCCCATTAGTTGCAACAGGCTGCTTTTGCCCGCGCCCGATGAACCGACAATCGCCACGCGCTCGCCAGCGGCAATCGTCAAATCCACCCCGCGCAACACTTCGACCTTGAGCTTGCCCTCGGCATAGGTCTTACCCACGCCCACACAGCGGATCACAGCTTGATTCACAGCGGCCTCACTCATAACGCAACGCCTCCACCGGCTGCGTGCGCGAAGCACGCCAGGCCGGATAAATGGTCGCCAATACCGACAAGGTGAACGACAGAATAGCCACGCGAATCACATCGGCGGCATGCACATCCGAAGGCAACTCGCTGATGTAATACACGTCCGCCGGCAGGAAAGTGACGTTAAACGTATGCTCCAGCCAAGGCACCAGCGTCTCCACATTCAGCGCCAACCCCAGCCCCCCGGCCAGCCCCATCACCATGCCAACCAGCCCAATCAGTGTGCCCTGCACCATGAAAATCAGCATGATCGAACCCTGCGACGCACCCAAGGTGCGCAAAATGGCGATATCCGCCTGCTTATCCGTCACCACCATGACCAAGGTCGAGACGATATTAAACGCCGCCACCGCCACAATCAGCGCCAGAATAATGAACATCACCGTGCGCTCGGTTTTAATGGCACGGAAGAAATTCGCATTGCGCTGCGTCCAATCGCCAACGAAATAGCCTGTACCCAGGTTCGCGGCCAGCTCACGTCCCAAACTTGGCGCAGCAAACATATCCGCCAGCTTCAAACGCACGCCATTCACCGCAGACTCCAGACGGAACAGCTTTTGCGCATCGCTCATATGAATCAGCGCTGTACCCCGGTCAAACTCATACATGCCGACCTCAAAAATTCCCACCACGGTAAAACG
>DYLI01000106.1:1759-6014 GCA_020722165.1 Halothiobacillus neapolitanus
CACACCCGGCATCGGCTGCACATCCTTCACCACGGCTTGCCAATCATTCAGCCGTTCGCCCGCGCCTGTAATGGTCAAATGCGAAGCCATACCCAGAATGCGGTCGCGCAACTCCTTCTCAAAGCCGTTCATTACCGACAGCACGGTAATCAGCGCCGTCACGCCCACAGCAATTCCAAGCATCGAACTCATTGAAATAAAAGAAATAAAATGATTACGCCGCTTGGAGCGCGTGTAGCGCAGGCCAACAAAAAATTCAAAAGGACGGAACATGCAGCAACCTAACTCCAATCAAGTGGGCGGAATCATAGCCGAAAGCACGCAATAAGTTCTTGTAGCCCGAATGCTAATCCGGGGCAGGCTTCGACTCGGCACAAGCTTCCTCGGATTACGCTTCGCTTCTTCCGGGCTACTGACTACTGACGGCCAACCTAGGAGCGACCCGCCATATAAAAAGTTTTATCTCCATAGATTAAAGGCGTATAGAATCCAACATGTCTTTTCTCACCCACCCCACACAGGAGCTAGCCCATGAAAGCCAACGTCGGTTTCCTTGACATGTTTATTCGTATCTTTCTCGGTGTCGTCATGATCGGCATGGCGATTGCGGGGGTATTCCCCGGACAATGGAACATGATTATCGGCATCGTCGGTATTGTGCCGCTCGCCACCGGCCTGATGAAGTTCTGCCCGCTGTACACCATCCTGGGTATCAACACCAAGGGTAAAGATGCGGATGCTGCGCACTAATTAGCCTTGCCCTCGCGCACGCAACAATGCCCCGTCTCATGCGGGGCTTTTTTATGCTTTATGCGTCACTGAACACGCTGACCAAAACCCTCTCACATGGGACAATGCGCGCATGAAAACGACACCCTTCTTCAGCCCCGCTCTACCCAAAAACCCGCGCGACCCACTCTATTGGCGGCAGCCTGCCGGTTCAGCCACCAGTCTGCTCATTGCCGAAACCGCACAACGCCACGACGGTCTGTTGCTGCTTATCGCGCCCACCATGCAGGAGGCCTATCGCATTGAGGCCGAATGTCGCTTTTTTATGGGCGCGAGCACGCTGCCGCTGCTGGTCTTTCCCGACACCGAAACCCTGCCCTACGATCTGTTCTCGCCGCATCAGGATTTAATCGCCCAGCGCCTCGCCACGCTCGACCGACTGCCCGAACTCAAACGCGGCATCGTGATTGTTTCTGCCCCGGCCTTGCTGACGCGTCTTGCGCCGACCGACTATGTGCGCGGGCGCAGCATTCAGCTGAAAAAAGGCCAGCGCCTGGATGTCGAAGCCTTTCGCAAGCGCCTCAGCGATTCGGGCTACCGCAGCGTGACCCAAGTGATGGAACATGGTGAATTTGCCATGCGCGGCGCAATTCTCGACCTGTTTCCCAGCGGCCAGTTGCTACCGGTACGCGTGGATTTATTCGACGACGAAATCGAAACCCTGCGCCTGTTCGACCCGGAAACCCAGCGCAGTCTGGAAAGTATCGACGCGCTCAATCTGCTGCCCGCGCGCGAATTTCCATTAGACGACGCAGGCATCCAGCACGCACGCAAGGCTTGGGGCAATTATTTCGACAATGCCGGGCGCGATCTCTTGCGCCAGCTGCAACAAGGGTTGCCCTTCCCCGGCATCGAATACTACCTGCCACTGTTCTTCGACGGCCTGGCCACGCTTTTCGATTATTTGCCCGCTAAAACCCTCTGCCTCAGCTTGCCGGGACTCGATACTGCCGCCGATGTGTTTTTGCATGAAGCGCATGAACGCCATGAACAACGCCGTCACGACCGCGAGCGGCCACTGCTACCGCCAGAAATTCTTTTTCTCAGCCAGGAGCAACTCAACGGCCTGTTATTTGAGCGTCCCCACGTGCGCATCATTGCGGATAGCGACCCGGCCTTTCCCCAAGCCGCCCGCTTCCCTGTGCACGCGCTGCCCGACATGGCTTGGCAAGTGAAGGCTGATGATCCGGCGCACGCCTTGCGCCATTTTATCGGCCAACTTGGTGGTAAAACGCTGATTGCCGCCGAATCCCCAGGCCGCCGCGAAGCCTTGGGCGACCTGCTGCGCCGCTACGATTTACGCTTCGACACAGTAGAAAGCTGGAGCGAAGCCCTCGCCTCAGACAAAACACAGCTTCTTATCACCGCCCCGCTTGACGATGGCTTTTATCTCCCCTCCCCCCAATCCATCGCCATCATCAGCGAAGCCCAGCTCTTCGCCGAGCGCGTCGCCCAGCGCGGCAAACGCAGCAAACGCACGCGCGACGCCGAAAGCCTGATTCACAACCTCACCGAGTTGGAAATCGGTGCGCCCGTCGTCCACGAAGACCACGGTGTAGGCCGCTACCAAGGCTTAAACGTGCTCGATGTCAGCGGCTTTGCCGAGGAATTTCTCACCCTCGAATACGCCGGCGGCGACCGCATCTACGTTCCAGTCGCCAGCCTGCAACTCATCAGCCGCTATACCGGTGCCAACCCCGACAACGCCCCGCTGCACAAACTTGGCTCGGATGTGTGGGATCGAGCCAAGCGCAAAGCCATGGAGCAGACGCGGGATGTGGCCGCCGAATTGCTCGACCTGCACGCCCGGCGCGCCGCGCGCAAGGGTCATGCCTTCCAGCTCGACCCTGCCGCCTACGCCCAATTTGCCGAAGCCTTCCCATTTGAAGAAACCCCCGACCAGCTCTCCGCCATCAGCGCCGTGATTAACGACATGACCAGCGGCCAGCCGATGGATCGCGTGGTCTGCGGCGACGTGGGCTTTGGCAAAACCGAAGTCGCCATGCGCGCCGCCTTCGTCGCGGTGCAAGGCGGTCGCCAGGTTGCCGTACTCGCCCCCACCACCCTGCTGGCACAACAGCATTTACGCAATTTCCGCGACCGCTTTGCCGACTTCGCCATCAAGATCGAAGGCATGTCGCGCTTCACCGGCGGCAAGGAAACCAAACAGACGTTGGAGGCTCTGGCCGAAGGCCAAGTCGATATCGTCATCGGCACGCACAAGCTGATCTCACCCGACATCCGCTTCAACAACTTAGGTCTAGTCATCATCGACGAAGAACAGCGCTTTGGCGTGCGCCACAAGGAGCAGCTCAAAAACCTGCGCGCCGAAGTGGATTTACTCACCATGACCGCCACGCCGATTCCGCGCACGCTTAATATGGCGCTCTCCGGTCTGCGCGAACTCTCGATTATCGCCACCCCGCCCAAAGAACGCCTCGCCATCAAGACCATGCTCACGGTGTGGGACACCGTGCTCATCCGCGAAGCCATCCTGCGCGAACTCAAGCGCGGCGGGCAGGTGTATTTCCTGCACAACGATGTCGCTTCCATCGAGCGCATCACCCGCGAACTGAGCGAACTGATCCCCGAAGCGCACATCCAGTTCGCCCACGGCCAGATGCCGGAAAAAGAACTGGAGCGCGTCACCGCCGACTTCTTCCACCAACGCTTCAACGTGCTGGTCAGCACCACGATTATTGAATCCGGCATCGACAACCCCAGCGCCAACACCATCCTCATCAACCGCGCCGACAAGTTGGGTCTCGCGCAAATGCACCAACTGCGTGGCCGGGTCGGGCGCTCGCACCACCGCGCCTACTGCTACCTCATTACCCCGCCCAAGGACAGCATGACCCCGGATGCGGTCAAACGTCTGGAAGCGATTGAAAAGCTCGAAGATTTAGGTGTCGGTTTTACCCTAGCAACCCATGATCTTGAAATCCGTGGCGCAGGCGAGCTGCTGGGCGAATCGCAAAGCGGGCAAATGCACGAAATCGGCTTCAGCCTCTACATGGAACTGCTCGACCGCGCGGTCAAAGCCATCAAATCCGGCAAACAACCCGAACTTAACCAACCCTTGCGCCATGGTACCGAAATGGACTTACGCATCCCCGCCCTGCTGCCGGAAGACTACGTGGGCGACGTGCATACCCGTCTGATGCTCTACAAACGTATCGCCAGCCTGACGACCCAGCGCGATTTGGACGAAATGCGCGTCGAACTGATCGACCGCTTCGGGCTATTACCCGTACCCACTCAAAACCTCATGCGTCAAGCCAGCCTGCGCCTGCGCGCCCAGACGCTCGGCATCCGCAAACTCGAAGCCGGCGCGCAAGGTGGCCGCATCCTCTTCGACCCAACGCCGCCGATTGACCCCATGTGCATCGTCAAACTGATGCAATCCGCGCCCAAAACCTACCAGCTTGGCGGGCAGGATACGTTGCGGTTTAGTGCGCCGATGGAA